>DAOVAG010000009.1 GCA_030671165.1 Candidatus Bathyarchaeota archaeon
CATGTTTTCCCATTTGAAGTTGGATTATGTAGGGTTCGCTGCATAGTCCTTTGTCGAGGAAGTTTCGTTTAACCCACATGAGGTGGTCTATGTGGAGGTTCCATATTGGTTTGATATCGTGGGTTTCCATGTATTTTACGCCAGCTGTGATTGCATCTACTGAGTGTGGTCCTCCCATTTTGTTCCATGTCATGATGACGGAGCCTTGGATGTATTTAGGGCCGTTTCCTCTTTCGACAAGTTCTTTGTGGTAGGTGACGTAGTCGGCTTTTCGTTCTCCTGATGCGGTTTTTATGACTTCCCATCCGTGGTTCAGTGTGAGGACATCGACTTCTTCGAAGACTTTGTCGAAGATGTCTCCTTCGAGGTCTGCGTCGAGGGCGTGGTATGGACCGTTTTCGCAGGAGTCTTTGTTGGGGGAGTTGATGTGTGTGTGGACGGCTGCGGCTCCGGCTTTGGCGCAGTCGATCATTGCGTCTGCTTGTTCTTTAATGGTGGCGGGGGGCATTTTTTCGATGCCGAATCGGCGCCATAGGGTGCGAAAGAAGTGTCCTGGTGAGCTGCCTTCGACGATAAGTTTCTTGTTCATTGTGGGTATTTGTGGCCAATCTACAACATGCTTGATATATTCCTTAATTCTTTCCTGTGATGGTTTAAATTGATGCTTGTATTTCTTTTCCATTTTTTTATCAAGATACTTTAATGAAATTATTGAATAAATAATTTTGCATTAAAAGATCTTGTTAAACATTATTATTGTTGAAAAAATGTGATTTTAATCCTTATCAATATATTTAGATTATATTTAATTTGAATATACGGAAAAATGATAGTTTATCTTAAACATGAAACTAGATAATAAATCAAAATAAAATATTGATAACTAGGTTTTTTCTAAATAGTATCAATGTTATTTAGTTTTGAAGGTTTAGAGCCATTATATATGCAGATTCTCCATCTCGATAATAGCGATTTATGATTTTCATTTGTTCAAATCCGAATTTTCTATATAGATAGAGAGCTTCTTCATTACTAGGCCTGACTTCTAAGAAACATTCCTCAGCTTTGTATGTTGGCAAAGAGACTTCCAAGATTTTCGAGATAAGAGCTTCACCTATTCCCATTCTTCGATAATTGGGTATCACAGCTATTGAAATGATATGTCCTTTCCTAGCGATGCTAAATTTTTTTATGCTTGAGAGCCCTGTCTCAATTCTGCACATTATGTATCCAACGACATTGTTATCGACTAATGCTACGAAAAAGGCTTTAGGAAAACGTTGATTGATTTTAAGTATAAAATATTTAGTATAGTGTTCAGGAAGACAGGTCCAATTGATATGTATCACTTCATTGATGTGTGATTCATCAAACTGTTTGACTGTAAAATTCTGTTTCATCTTGGATTTCCTTCCTATTTATTTTTCTTGAAGGATAGGTAATATTGTGGCAGCATAAGGCACAACTAATATCTTGCTTTTTTTTCCTTTAATTCTTAAGGCTGCATTTAAAGCTGCGTTAACACTCTTAGCAGTTTGTAATTTGAAAACATTCACTGCATAATAATCTGGCATGGCAGATACAAGTATTATTTTTACTTTCTCAAGAGCTTTCATAAGATAGTACGCTTTATGTCCACCGACTACAAATTTTCTTTTGAGCTCTCTCTTAAGATTTGTTATTGTTTTATATTTCAACATCCAGTCATAGAACACAGCATTACCATACCCTTGAGAGCATTCAGCTACTAAAATTATAATACCATTATCTTTTACGATGTTGAGTACAGAGTCAACTCCTTTATAAGATTGATATAAATCAACATCATAAGGGTGACCTCCCGGGCTAACAATAACTATAGACGCGGTTTCATCAATAGGCACTTTATACATCTCATCAACAAGCTTTACTCCCTGAAGAAAAGTCTGATTCATCTCTCCTGCAAAGCATTGAATAACTTCTTTCTGCGGATTTAAAACCACATTAACTACAAAATTAACATCTGCAAGGAGAGCAGCTTCTTTCATATCTTTATGAACAATGTTTCCGTCAAGATTTCCAGTTCTAGAATTTGGGTTAAAAAGAAATTTATGATTTTGTTGGATTGTTTTAATACCACATATTGCTGGTAAGACACTTTTCCTTCCACCACCATAACCTGCAAAATAATGAAGATCGATATCCCCAGTTAAAATTCGAACATCTGCATTAGCAAAATATTTATTAATATAAACTTCAGTCCCTAAACTCGTCTTTCCAATATGCACAAGATCCTTTGAATCACAATCATGTATAACAACATTTAATCTCTTTGAATATACTTCACCAATTAAATCCTTCATTTTATCCAAACTAGATGAGTGCATGCCACTACCGACTATGATTGTAATATTATCATCTTCAATGCCTAACTGATTCAATTTATTGACGAGACATGGTATAATAAGGTGACTAGGTGAAGGCCTTGTTTCATCATCAATCACAATAGCAATTTTATTTCCAGATTTTACAATTTCTTCCAATTTCATTCCACTAACAGGATTATCAATGGAGTTACTGATTACTTCTGAAGGATTATCTACGGCTTTCACTTCTTTTCCATTTATGATACCTAAAAAATTCTCATCAGGTACTTTTACCACAACTTCAGTATTATTATATGGAATCCAAACTTCAACCATAGTAGTTACCACCAAACATTCAGTAAAAGTATTGATAAGAATAATTTAAGCCTAATGTACTGAAACTATTTTATTTACTCAAAAAGAGTTGAAAGTACCAAAATCGGTTTAAAACTTGAAAATCAACAAATATCAATACTTAAGGAAACGTAATTTTTTGATAATTATGTGACTATATACGAATCAAGATTTGAATTAATATTATTGTTCCAATCCTAACTTATTCAATATGTATGATATCAAATGATAGCTAACAACTTCAAAAAAACATCCAATATATTTATTTCTTTTATTTTTTTAAAAAAAAGAAAATTACATATAAGTAAAACGTATAGTATTCACCTAGATGTGGATTTATCTTGGTCTGGCAGATAGAGAAAGAGAAATATAAAACTGAAATATGTGAAATTTTAACTCGAATAAACGCTTTAAGATTTGGTACATTTACTTTAACTGGTGGAAAATTAAGCCCATATTATATTGATTTGAGAATTATTCCAAGCTTTCCCGGAGCCTTCAAAAGGATTCAAAAATATTATCAAGAACTTGCCCTCAAAGATGTGAATGAAACTAAATTCAAACGAATAGCTGGAATACCTACTGCAGGCATCCCTTTTGCATCGGTCCTAGCATTTTCACTTCATAAACCCTTCATTTATATCCGTAAAGACATTAAATCTCATGGTCGAGAGAGGAGAGTTGAAGGAATTCTTCATCCAGGTGATTCGGTCCTCCTTATTGATGATCTGATAACTTCAGGAAAAAATCTTTTATCCGCAGCGAAAGCTATACGATCAGAGGGCGGAATCGTTGATGATGCCTTAATTCTTATTGACCGCGAAGAAGGAGGTAAAGAAGCCTTAGCTAGGGAGGGCATCCATCTACACTATCTTACTAATATAACTGATGTCTCTGAAATCTTATTCAGAATGGAAATTATTACAAAAGAACAGAGGATGGATATTCTCAAACAGGTTAAAGACTCAAAATGAACTCCTCTTCCCAAATAATGGATATTAGTATAGTATTTGTGGATATAATTCTATATTATATTGTTAATTATGTCAGTTTTCTTATCTGTTTAGGAATATTTTCTGTATATCTAAAAGATGTATTAGTGCTGTTACTGCTTTTATCATAGTAAAATAATGTTTGTAGATATTTTTTCACTCATAGACTATGGTAGATTGATTTACTCTGCATCAGGTCAGTCCTTACAGTGGTATAAAGATAAGCGATAGGAACTCTTCACCTTTCTTATATGGTTTGACAAGCTTTTTATCAGCTTCAATCTTTGTGAATGAAACTGCTTTAGATCAATTTGATCTGTACCACGAATCTAAAATGTTTTAATACAATGTATAGATTTCTGTTGGCTTAATATAACGATATTTTATTCATAGGCTAGTAGGTTCTCTACTTCTAATCTAATATGAAGCTTAGTTACGGCTTCGTAAACATCTTCCTCTTTTTTTGCTCCTGTACAGACAAGTTTACCGCTGGCAAATAAAAGGATAACAACCTTTGGTACAGCCATTCTATAGATCAAACCCGGAAACTGTTCAGGTTCATACATAGTATGAGAAAGAGCATAAACAGTTCTCTCAAGATCTATTCTTCCCCCTACAGAGGCTGAAGCTACGATATTTTGAACAGTAATCTCAACTTTACCAACGATTAAGATACCATTATCTTTTAATTCTTGAACAACTTTCCTTACAGCTTTGTGGACTAGTCTTGCTGATTTAGCGCCAGTACAAACCATCTTGCCAGAATGAAAGATTAAAGTAGCTGTCTTTGGTTTCTTAAGTCTGAAGACAAGACCAGGAAATTGCTCTGGTTTATACTCGACACTTGGGAAAGCTTTTACAACAGAGTTAAGATCTATAGTCTGTTTAAGTGTAGCTGATGCAACAACATTTTCAATATTTACAGTTGCACTTACTTTAGGCAAATACTTCTAAACTCCTAAAACACTTATTCTTGATTAAGGTTCTCCTTTATTAAGGATTTTTATTCTTTAAATTGAATCCACTTATAATAAAAAGGATGATAAGAATTCCAACCATAGAAGTTTTAACAATTAGATCATCTATAAATTTTATGTATTCTGCTAATAAGACAGGGAGTTTCCCCGCAACAACACCTATTACATTCTCAGGAGGAACAGGTTTCTGATCAGCAATTCGATTATTATCACCCTTCGTTATGTAATGCAAATCCCCTTCGATAATTTCAATATTGATAATTCGATGTACAATGCGTTCAGGTTGAGTTAATCTTGGATTATAAAAAACAATGATTTCACCAATTTCAATCTCACTTTTATTATCTACTCCCTGAAGAAGTAACATGTCTCCATCTTCTAGGGTTGGAAGCATACTTGTCAATTCAACAATTACCACAGGAGATTCAACCCCGATAACAAATCTTAGACTAAAAAGGACACCTCTAGACACCGTGTATACTATAATAATCACCATTAAAATTCTTGAAATGTATTTAATCTTAGGTGATGTCATTGTTCTTGAAATCATCATAATCACTAATTTCTGCTATCTTCAAAACTACATCTATCCTTATTACATTTTTCCTTCATCTTAATGTGTTGAGAATAAAGGCACTTTTTTATCTATCTTCCATTACACTTAATCAGGGATTACATAGATTGACAAACAGTACCGATGTTTTCTCCATCCTTGCAAAACCTATCCGAAAGATAATAATTGAAAGAGGTTTTGTAAGTCCAACATCTACTCAAAAAGTTGCAATTCCACCCATTATTGCCGGACGAAACGTCTTATTAATTGCCCCGACAGGTACAGGTAAGACGGAAGCTGCGTTTCTTCCAGTTTTTAGTAAACTTATTGAATACGTTAAAAGACAACAAAACATTAAAATATTGTATATTACTCCTCTTCGATCTCTAAATAGAGATATTCTTGATCGTCTTCAGTGGTGGTGTAAAAAATTAGACATAAAGATTGCTGTACGCCATGGAGACACTGATGTTAAGGAAAGACTTACACAATCAAGAAGTCCACCAGATCTTTTAATAACGACTCCTGAAACTCTTCAAGCAATATTACCTGGAAGAAACTTTAGGAGACATTTAAAATCTGTTCGGTGGGTCATCATTGATGAAGTCCATGAATTTGCTGAGAATAAACGTGGAAGTCAACTCTCTTTAATTTTAGAACGCCTCAGGATTATAACGGAACAAGATTTTCAATTAATAGGTTTATCTGCCACAATCGGTAGTCCAGAAAAAGCTGGAAAATTTTTAGTTGGAATGGAAAGAGAAGTCGAAGTAGTAAAAGTACCTATAGCTCGTTACATGAACATTCAGGTCGTTTACCCTCAACCATCTCGAGAAGATCATTCATTGGCAACTATGTTATATACGAACGTGGAAGTTGCAGCAAGATTGCGAGTGATCCGTAAATATATCGAAGAACATAACTCAGTACTTATATTCACTAATACCCGATCAATTGCTGAGGTTTTAACAAGCAGATTCAAAATATGGGATATAGATTATCCAATAAGCATCCACCATGGATCTTTAGCTAAACCTGCTAGGATAACTGCAGAGAGAGGTTTAAAATCAGGGGATCTCAAAGGGCTTATATGTACTTCATCTTTAGAATTAGGAATTGATATTGGGCATATAGACCTATGCGTCCAATATATGAGCCCACGTCAAGTTACACGTCTTGTCCAGAGGATAGGTCGCAGTGGTCATCGGATCGATCAGGTTGCTAAAGGAATTATAATAACAATGGACTCTGAAGACACATTAGAGACCATGGTTATTGCAAGAAGAGCTTCTCTTGAAGATTTAGAACCTATTAAAATTCCAAATAAACCGTTAGACGTATTAATCAATCAAATTGTAGGTCTCTTTTTAATTTGGAACAGGTGGGATTTTAATCAAATTCTTGATTTATTTAAAAAAGCGTATCCATATCGTGAACTAAATGAATCTGATTTGGTGAATGTTCTTACATATATGCATAATCGTTATCCAAGATTGGCTTGGGTCTCATTGGAAGATAAGATTACAGCCAAGCCTATGAATTTGAAGGATATTTATCAATATTATTACGACCATTTATCCATGATTCCTGATTCTAAGAAATATTTAATAATCGATGAAACTAAAGAGGTAGCTTTAGGAGTACTTGATGAAATATTTGTTGCTGTATATGGCCTTCCTGGAACTAAGTTCATTATAAAAGGTAATGCATGGCAAATCGAAAGCGTACTTGATGATAAGATATATGTTACTCAGGTAAATGATGCTACAGGGGCTATTCCAAGCTGGATTGGAGAAGCTATATCGGTTCCTTGTAAGATTGCTAATGAAGTAGGGCAGATCAGAGCTTTTGTAGAAGAGAGATTTCTAAAAGGTGATGAATTAAACACGATCGCGTTAACCCTTTCAAAAAAATATCCTGCTTCTGAGGATACTATTCAGAGAGCTATGTGCGAAATCGTGGAACATGTTCGTAGAGGATTCATAGTTCCAACGGATAAGAGACTCATTATAGAAGATTGGGATAACTATACGGTAATCCATGTTTGCCTTGGGAGCTTAGCTAACAGAACTCTGGCAGTAGTAATTAGTTATATGCTTTCGGAAAAGACTGGATACACAATTCGTACTCAAGAAGATCCATACAGAATTATTATTCAAAATATGGACATTGTAAATTCTGACATAGTTAAGGAAATTATAGATGAAGTTTCAAAAACAGATCTCAAAGATATTATTGTTAAAGCATTCGAAAAGACAGGTCTCTTTAAAAGAAGAATAATTAATATTGCGACAAAATTTGGAGCCATCGCTAAGGGCGTTGATTTCGGTAATATTAGCCTTAATCAATTAACAAATAGCTTTCGAGGAATGGTAATTTTTAATGAGGCCATCAAGGAGATCATAAGTAGTGATACCGATCTGCAAAATCTAAATGGGTTTTTAAATCGTTTACGTAAAGGCGAAGTTGAAATAATTCAAGAGAAAGGTAAAGAAGTAACACCTCTTACTCGTTTTAGTCTTGAAAAATTCAGAAGACATAGAAGTTTTCTTTCCACCGAGAAGTTGAAACGGTTAACTTTAGAGTCAACTAAAGCTAGATTGTTAAATGAAATAAGAACATTCATTTGTACAAATTGTTGGGATTTTATTCAAATGATGCCTATTAAAAATCTTGATAAAACTGTTAGTTGTTCGAAGTGTAATTCTACTAAAATTGGGGTTCTAAAAAATTCAATGAGTGCTGTAAAAAAAGTTTCACTGAAAATAAACAATAAATTAACCAATAGTAACAAGAAAATAGCTGAAAAAGCACTTAAAACAGCGGCTCTTGTCGCTAAATATGGTAAGCGAGCTGTTGTTGTCTTAGCTGGAAAGAATTTAAGTTTATTTGAAGTGGAGAATATTCTCAGTAAGACAGAAGAGATTGATGAAAAGTTATATATTTTAATTATTGAGGCAGAGCGAAATTCTCTCACAAATATGTTTTAGTAATAAAGTGGAACTTCAGATTGAATCGATTTTTATCATGATATTTACTTCATTAGACCCTGGAAATAGACTGCAATGATTAAGACAAGACTATTGTAGATAGATATTATCTGAAATATTGTGAATACTATTAATTCTACTTTAGTTAATAGATGACATTAAATATGATTGTGATCTACTCTTTATTAGCCAGCTTCACATGAGAATGAGCTAAAACTAACTAGAATCCCCGACTGATTCTATGAAAAAAAAGAAACATACGTATTTGAAGAAGATGTCAAAACAGTAATATATATGGAATTTAAAGAAATCATCGTCAGTTTAGACTTTGAAATACAAACTAGCTGAAATAAGTGATTTATTTGATAATGAAAATAGGTCTGTGTATATTTATCATTCTCAAATCGGAGGCTTGAAGGATGGTTCTTCATTTCACCGATAGTCCGGTTATTGACAACCATTGTCATACTATAGATCCTCAGAAAGCGATTTTAGACCGGGTGTCTCTAGTCAGCGAGTTCTATCACGGTATGAAAGATATCCCGCAAAACGACGTTCATCCTTGGCGTTGGAAGGCCTCTGAAACACTACGACAACATCTACCTAATCTAGGAGTGGTCCAGACCATGATCTTTCAGCTTTCTAAGTTACTTGGATGCGCTCCCGAGTTAGACGCGGTCGTTGCTTCACGTAACAGTCATACAATTCAGAGCTTTTCTTCTTATGTGAAGATGCTATACCAAGATGCGGGAATTGTAGGAACCGTGTTGGATAGTGGCCTGCCACCAGGCGACCCTCTCTTCGACCTCTTCCCAGGCAAGGTGATGCGATTATTCCAAATGAGCACCGCCATCCGACGTATTCTAAAGAACGCGTTGTCTTATCGGGAGTTCTTGAACAGTTACCAGAACAGCTTGGATCATGCTGTGCGTCAACATGGTTTCATAGGCGTGAAAGCGCATGTCGCAGAGGTGGTGGGTTTCGGTGTGGAAACTATAGAATTCACAGAAGCCCATTTCGCTTCTGCAAAAGCTGGAGACATTGAAGCTTATAAAAAACTGTATCTCACAATCTTTACTGAAACGTTGCGTCAATGTCAGGAGTTGCGCATCCCAATGCATCTTCATACAGGTATAACTGGAGGTATCTGGGATGGATCTATCACAAATGCAGATCCCTTCTTGATTGTACCACTCCTCCGACGACCTGAATTCATTCAAACCCGCGTCGTTTTGTTACATGGTTCCTATCCTTGGATTCAGCATGCATCTATGGTTGCTCATGCACTTCCCCATGTTTGGGTCGATCTGAGTTGGACGACGCCATGGAGCGCACTCCGACTCGTCGAGTCTTGGCGTGACGTCATTGGAGTGATGCCATTGTCAAAATTGATCTTTGGCAGCGGAGGACACGGGACTCCGGAGATTGCATGGCTCTCTGCGAAGACCACTAAGATCGCATTACAACACGTATTAGAGGATAATGTTACGTTAGGACTATTGAATTCAAAGCAGGCTAAGCGGATCGGTCAGATGATTCTGCATGATAACGCTACACGGTTATATAATCAATAATAAATGACGAGTATATATGCACTATGCATAGTTGGGACTTTACACAGATTTTTATTAATTGAATTTAAGATCGAAAAAAGTACTTAATTCTTTTTTTTCGATCTTAAAGATCTTACTGTTACTCCTGTTCTCCACATTTCTGAATTACCCATTTTTGTTAATTCTTCTTTTAATTTTTCTTTGTAATCTGGTTCTTTGCTTCGTTCAAGTACAATTTTTGTTTCTACTCCAGATGTTACCAACTCATAAAGTGATTCAAAGAGAGGGTCTACAGCAGATCTAAATCTATTCTTCCATCGGAGTGCTCCTATGCGAGCAGTTTCGCTACAGTTGTTAAACATCCAGTCCATTCCATTCTCATCAACCAATCTTATTAGACTTTGAGTTAATTCTTCAACAGTTTCATTGAAGGCTTCACTTGGAGTATGACCATGACTTCTCAAGCAGTTGTATTGAGATTCCATAATGCCTGCTATTGCACCCATTAAAACGCCCCTTTCTCCTGTCATATCGCTGTAAACTTCCTTCTTAAATGTAGTCGGGAATAGGAATCCAGAACCTATAGAAATGCCAATAGCCTTTGCTCTATCTTCAGCTCTACCTGTAAAGTCTTGATAAATAGCATAACTACTATTTATGCCGCTTCCTTGTAGAAAATTTCTTCTAACAGAGGTTCCAGAGCCTTTCGGTGCAACTAAAATTACATCAACATTTTGTGGTGGGATAACACCTGTTAATTTTCCGTAAACAACCGAAAAACCATGAGAAAAGTAAAGCGCATCACCCTTCTTCAAATATTTTTTAATTATAGGCCATAATTCTTTTTGTGCTGCATCAGTAAGTAAATATTGTTTTATTGTCCCTCTTTTCGCAGCCTCCTCTAAGGGAAACAATGTTTCTCCAGGTATCCACCCATCTTGCAATGCTCGATCATAACTCTTACTAGCCTTTCGCTGACCGACAATCACGTTAATTCCATTTTCCTTCATGTTTAAAGATTGGCCTCTTCCTTGTATACCATATCCAAGGGTTGCGATTACTTCATCTTTTAAAACTTCTCTAGCGTGTTCTATTGAATATTCTTCTCTAGGTATCACGTCTTCTTTTATGCCGCCAAAATCTAATATTACCAAATCTTGTCGCCTACATATATTTTTTGAATAATATCTTTAATGAAGGTTACTAATTTACTTTGCAGAATATAAAGAGTTAATACTTTATTTGAATTCTCTATTGAATAATTATCACTATTTATTATATTTTTATCTAGATCGTTAACGTGAGATAAGGAAAATCATCCACTATCTTACTGATAAAAGTTTCAAGAGATCTTATAACCATACTTCGAAGCGAAAGCTGAGTGAAAACTATCTCAAGTTAACCTTAACATTAGATATTATTTGAAGTTATCTTAAAAAGAAACATCACAGTCTTAGAATTGTCGACATTAAAATGGCCTTATTTATGATGAGAGAAGAGTCATACACAATTTAATGAGCATTCAATCACTACTATACTCTGTAAATCATATTTAACGGGCAAGGTATCTTGTAAGATTCCACGTTTGTACCATAAAATAATTAGAACAGAAATTTGTAAGGTATCCCTCTTTTTCTGAATGTTTCACTAAGGTCAATTTTCATCTGTTTAAAAAATTTTTCATACATTGCATGGTTTAAATGATATTTTCTGTATGCCCAGTCTGCGTAATGATAATTCTGTCTGTCGATTAAGACATGATCCACTTTTCTCTCTAGATATGCCGCTATTCCTTCTGCTCCAGGTAGTAAAGGAGCTATCATGGCAAAAGTTTTGATACCTGAAGAATGCAGTTTTTCTAACGCTTCTATTCGTTCTTCAATCGGTGGTGCATTAGGTTCAAAAATTTTCCGGATATTCTCGTCAGCGGTAGTGATTGTAAATCCGACTTCAATCTCTTCGAATTTTTCTATCAGATCCATATCGCGTAATACTAAAGGGGATTTTGTTTGAATCCTTACAGGAAAGCCATATCTCACCAATATTTCTAGACAACCCCTCGTTAATTTGTATTTTTTCTCAAGCGACTGATAAGGGTCACAAACGCCACTTATCCAGACTCTACCTGCACGCTTCTTGTTTATCTCACGTTGAAGCAACCTTACTGCATTGATTTTTACGTCAACAAATTCACCCCATTTTTCCCTATGGCCAGTAAATCTCTTCATGAAGCGTGCATAGCAGTAAGTGCAGCCATATTCACAACCTACATAAGCATTAATTGTATAATCAGAAATTTTCGATTTTGATAAGATACTTTTTGCTTTAATTTCTCTAACTATCATGAAATCATCTTCAAATCAACCATATTCTAAATATACGACGTTTAATTATTTCTACATTCTCCTAAATTGATAACTCATCACCTAAACTTCTACAAATAGAGATATACTCATCTTTTCTTCCTCCATGGCCAATTATTAAAATATCCAATTGTTTAACGTAAGATTACTCATACCATCTAATTACATATTAAGAATCTAAATATTCCTCATTAGAAAAAATATCTCGACTATTGAAATTCCAATAAGAGTTCATATTCTGTCTAAAATCTTAATTGACATTATATTCGTATGAAACTAAATCTTAAAACCAAGCTTTACTACCGTTTTTTAATAAAAAATGTATATCAAAACTGTCAAAGCATTGATAATAATTTGAAAACAGTCTCTGTTCTGGATACAGCGTCCAATGAATATATTCAAATGTACCAATAAAGTCTATGGAAACTTTATTATTTGTAATTCGATTAAGATTTTCCTTTTATTATAAATTTAGAAACATTTGTTTTTCTCATAATATGAGATTTGAAATTTATATATGTAGATTAATTTCATTTTTGTGTTCTATATTAGGAGTAATTCGTTTTCCAAAATTATTCGCCTATTATCTTTACTAAAACTCTCTTACGTCTTCTCCCATCAAACTCTCCGTAATAGATCTGCTCCCAAGGTCCAAAATCTAGTCTTCCATTTGTTACAGCCACTACAACTTCTCTTCCCATAATTTGTCTCTTAAGATGAGCATCAGCATTATCTTCACCAGTCCTGTTGTGACGGTATTTAGATGTCGGTTCATGTGGAGCCAGATTTTCCAGCCATTCATCAAAATCATTTATCAGACCAACCTCTGCATCATTGATAAAAACACTTGCAGTAATATGCATAGCATTTACAAGACATAATCCTTCCTTGATTCCACTCCTTCTAACAATCTCTTCAACTTTATTGGTTATATTGATGTAATCTCTCCTTTCTCTTGTATGTAACCACAAATATTCGGTTACAGAAATCAAATATTATTCACCTCCAAACTTGTCAAGATAATAATTCAAACTAAAAGGAATAAAAGTATTGATCCTAATCCATTTAATACATCAACGTATCTTTTTAAATTCGATCACATATCACTTTACTGTGTATATATTACAGTTTTAAAGCGTTATATAGCAAGTTTAGAATGTATAGTTGATGGTGCTCTCAATTTATTTATATATGTAATGGCATTTCTGTTAATTCTATTTCTCCATATTTGACACTTTAAAAATGTAACGTGTGAAACAATCTGGATTGTTTAGTATAAAAATTATTGTTTGATAATAAAATGACGAATATTATTGGTACATTTATATCATCAACAGAAAACTGAGTATTATCTTCAAAATTGCTACGCAATATGCGTTAATATTGATCTATAGTTTTTATAACA
>DAOVAG010000213.1 GCA_030671165.1 Candidatus Bathyarchaeota archaeon
GTCACTAACATCAATTATCTTTGTGTCGTGTGTTGCTGCGATTATCGTTACTCCACGTTCCTTGTTAAGAGTTCGTAAGAGGTGAATAATTTTAAGTCCTGTTTGAGAGTCTAGGTTCCCTGTTGGTTCATCAGCAAGTATGATGGATGGGTCATTGGCGAGTGCACGGGCAAGGGCGACACGTTGTTGTTGACCTGCAGATAATTCAGTTGGTCTATGGTGTAATCGTTCTCCTAAATCTACTTGTTCCAGGAGTTTTATAGCTTTCTTCTTACGTTCTTTGCGCGATATACCAGCGAATATCATGGGGAGAGAAATGTTTTCTAGGGCTGTCATGACGGGTATGAGATTGAAAGTTTGGAAGATGTATCCCAATTTATGACAGCGGAGCCAAGCTAATTCATAAGCATCAAGTTTTGAAACTTCGAGTTCATCAAGATATACTATCCCCTCTGTTGGTCTGTCAAGTCCTCCTATCATATTAAACAGAGTCGTTTTTCCGGAGCCAGAAGGTCCAACTAGGGATGTATAATTGCCACGCTTAATTTTTATGTCGACTTTATCTAACGCTTTAATTATTTCCCCTCCAATAGAATAGTGTTTGGAGAGGTTTTGACATTCTATTATTGATTCAGACATGATATCTTAAAGCCTCCACGGGGTTTAGTTTAGCGGCTCGTAAAGCTGGAATGATTGTAGAGCCAACAGATAATATAATGGATAAAAGTGTTGTTAAACCTAAATATTTAAGCATCTCGATTATCGGAATATTCAATATAGCATCAAAACCTAATTGCATCATTGACGATGATGCGGCTGTTATTGTTCCTATGACGAATCCTATTAGGCCACCATATAAGCCAAGTAGAAGTGCTTCAATGATGAACAATTCTAGAATATGATAATCGAGTGCACCTAAACATTTCATGGTCCCAATCTCTGTGTAGCGTTCATAGACAGCGATTAATGTTGAATTAATGAGTCCAACACAACACACAAAAGCTGAAATAATGAGAAGCCAAAATTGGTAAGCTTCAACTGTAGTCCCAACCTCCGACATATATGCGTTGAAAATCACATTTGTAATATTAAGGTGAGTCATGAAGGCTATCCCAAGACCTATTGAAGCGATCATAATCTTCGATCTTTGGAAGCGTATACGGATCTGTCTAACGCTTATATAGAAAGCCTCGGATATAGGGAGTTTGATTTTTCCATGGATTTGTTCAGGATTCATTGTTCTCAAATCCTTATACACGCAGGTATATTAGACTTATGTAAAATGAGAGGTAATAGATGTTATAAAAATTTATTTTTTTTAATGCCTTTGACTTCTAATAATATGAAATATTGAGGTCCTCTTGGCATTAAGATACTTTTCTTTAATTGAATTGAATCGACAACTAATGAACCGAAGACACAGTTCTGCATATCTATTATCGTCTTTGTAAGTTTATTCTTATTCCTTGTAGATCTAACTCTAGCCACTGTAATGTGTGGTCTGAATCCTCGAGTTTCTGGGCGAAAACCTATTGTGTTTAATCTTGATTCAATCTTATTATATAGATCAGTGAGTTCTGTAACACCTTTCTTTATTCCAATCCAGACAACATTGATACGTTTTAGATTTGGAAAGACACCAACATCCCTAAATTCGACCTCAAAAGGTTGAAATTGTATCTTATTTAATTCTTTAGAAATTTTCTCAACCATAGTGGTGGTAATATCTCCGAGAAATCTTAACGTGATGTGTATGTTTTCAGTTTTTACAAGCTTAAGATCAGCATTTGTATCTAAAATGGTTTTTTGAAACCTCAAAATATCCGTTTTAACAGTCTCATTAGTTATTTCAATAGCGATAAAACTTCGTATCTTCTCTTCTGACAATGTTTTAAAAACACCTTTTCTCATCAAGTTATGATAAACTATTCTTAATAATTAGTTATTTACTTTATTCGTTTGACTTACTTCTAAAATGTAAAAGGCGAAAGAGTAATCGTTGTCCATATTGGGCACATATATTAATGGTATTCTAGGAAAGAGAATAGAAATTTATCAGTCTAAAAGTCTTCTACTCCTTTTGATATGAAAAAGAGTAATTGACAAATAAACATCTCATTATAATGTAGCCGTCCGTGTAACTCTGATCTTTCACTATTCAAATCTAATATTTTCGTCATCCGGCAATATTAATAGATCAGTCCCTAGAAATAAACGTTAACCACTCACATAATTTTATTCAAGGAGAAACTCTTGATAAAAATATTTAGTTTAACTAATAATAATTCTTTTAAAGAGATTGTTAATTCTATATAGTTAGGATAGAACTTAAGGGACCTAGAGTTTCTTCGCCTAAAAGTGGAATACCATCATTAAAAGGATAAGTGAAAATATTTTTTCGGTGAATGAAAATCTTAGCTTTTACTATCTATAAAGTGAATGGTATTTTTGGATTATAGAGTATTCAAAATTAAATAGATATTTTTAGTCGGTTAAATAATTCGTTGATGGCCAATTTTTTTATAATCTAGAAGACATCAGGCAAGATGCCTCACTCCTTATAAAGGAGCAAAACTTAATCTAAATAGACTTCGAGGACAACAACCATGCCCAAACAGATAAACGTAAACATCGTA
>DAOVAG010000066.1 GCA_030671165.1 Candidatus Bathyarchaeota archaeon
GAAAGAGTAATTATGAATGGTATAAACTCAATATTTATCAAATAAGTAATGTTAAAAACAGTTTTGACGTAGAGAAAAACTCCCGTTTTTTTTTATAACACTTATCATATTCATGATTATTTTCTCAGTTTTTCTATATTAATTGTTAACTGAACTATCTCTGGAGAAGCTTATCCTTTATACAGTTAACCAGGTATATCAATTTCTGTTTATCAATATTTATAAGTTATCTAGAAGGTTAGACTCCTTTAAGGAGTTGTATTTAGTAATGGCCTTTTCAAGTCCCACTTTTATTAGTATGCTTCTTTGGCTTTTTAGAACATTTGTATCCAGCATAATCTGTTTTTTTATAGGCTTTCTAGGTTTAAAAATTCTTGATCTAATAACTTTAGATATTAAAGAATTCAAGACTATCAAAGGTAAACCTATTCCAACCGCACTCTTTGTTGGTGGTTTCATCATATTTACTGCCCTCATAGTCCATGGTTCAGCTATAAGTCCAATCTTTCTTGGACAATCTCCAATGCTGAGAGATTTTATCAACCTTCAACGCTTATTTTTAGTTATTCTAAGTATATTCATTAGTCTCTTCTTCGGATGGCTCTTCTATTATGTATTCGCCAAGATCTCTCCATTTCAAATTGACCTAGATGACATAAACCAATCTCCTGAAGCTATCGGAATTTTTCTATTCTCTTATGAAATCTTCCTTGGTTTAATAATTCATGCAGTCTTAACTATGCCCTTCTGAAGGTCAAACCATGAAAAAATCTTACCAAATCTTCCTCATATTTTTTGTCTCATTAACAAGCTCTATGATGGTGAAGAGTTATGCTTATCCTAGTGGTGGAGATTATCCTCCTACCTTTAGTAAACGTGGAAGTTACTGGTATGATGAATGGAATATAAATAGGAACTTATACTCTGGCGAAGCTGGTTATTTACCTAATATGTTCTATGAAACTATCGATATTTATTCTGACCTTGCCTACAGTTGGGGGCTTGAATTTAAACAACGTCATTCTAACAGGGTTGAGCTAGCTCAAACCATTCTACGATTCGTCCAACAATGGACAATTTACGGATATGACGAGGAAAATGTGTTTATGGATGGGAAAGCTCAAGTTGAATGGGCGTGGAATGGAGATGAAATGGCTCACATGGTTGAGAATGCTATTGATAATACTGGTGCTGTTATCGCAGATTGTGAAGATGTTGCTTTTTTCTCTGCAACATTGTATTATAGCGCTGGTTTTGATGTTGCCATCGTAGACGCTCCAAGTCACTGTGCTTTACTAATCTGGTTTCCTGATTATCCAAACGCAAATACTTATTGGAGTATTCAGGATGGAAGAGGATACGGTTGGATTTGGGTGGAAGCTACAGGGAAGCAAAACGTGGTTGGTTGGACACCTCCATCCTTCGATGACGGTGACTTTACAGCTTATCCTATCACGAAGGAGAATGATACAGTTTTTATCTTTGAGGAGCTTTCCTATTATCCTTTAGAGCCTTCTCCAATGGAAGCAGTTCAGGTTAATGCTAAAATTCAAGTTTTAACCTCACAGATAAACAATGTTTACATTATCTATTCAGTGAATGGAGGTGAACAGCGAATTGTTACCATGACACCTATCGGTCTTTCGTTTTATGAGGGAAGCATTCCTGGACAAGAGGAGGAATCTGACGTTGATTTCTTCGTTCAAATTTTAGGTATTGATGATGAAGTGGTTAACTCGGGTAGTTTTGTCTATGTTGTGAAGGAAAGTATTTTCGGAGTTGAACCCATCCTATTTTACATGGTGGGTGGAATTATCTTTATAGTTGTTTTATTGTTAATTTTTACATAGATCTTATTCTGCTTTCATATGTCAGACAATTGTGATAAGATACTTAAAACTAAGCCAAGTAAGGATAATGATATTGTAAACGTTGATAATCTATAAGGGTTCTCTCTCATACTACTCTATGGAATGTTGATCATATTTTCTTCTCAGTCAAAAGACTAACTGTGTATTGAGAAAAAGAGTAGAATTTGGGAAGAATAAGCTTCTAAAATACTGTGCTTAGTTATTGGTATTATTCCCAAACGTATTACTGCGTATTTTATTCAGTATTTTCCTAAATAAAAAACCTTGTAAAATACAAAGTTAAATACTTCGAAGTATACCTTCTATTTGATAATATTGGTTAGTGAGAAGAAAGGAACTTTCAAACTAGACGCAAAGGCAAATACGGGTATAATCTATGTGCCAGCTGATATTACAAAGGATAGTGGTTTTCCGTTAATACCGCGTAATGTAAAAATCCGCATTGAAGATAAACATCTTATTATTGAACCATTACCTCACTTTGAATTAGTACATATTCATAGAGATCGAGCTACGCTTGTTGATAATAGGATGGGCTGTCAATGCGAACTCTTTTTTCGTGAAGATGAAACTATATACTGTGACCTCTGTAGAAAAAAAAGTTGCGATCATATCGACTATGCCCTAACCACAGAAGAGGTCTACAAATATTTAAGGAAGCGCGGTTGGGGGAAAAAGAAATGAGTCCAAAGAACACCCGTAATAGGGACAAACTTTCCATAAATGATGAGTTCAGAGAAATAAGTCCGGCTGACTTCTTCTATCGTAATAGAGACCTGGCTGGCTTTAGTAATCCTACACGTTCTTTATATTCAGCGATTAGAGAACTCTTAGAAAATTCTTTAGACGCATGTGAATTATATAAAATTCTTCCAAATATTCACTTAAGACTCTCCTTAGAGGGAGACGCTGAAGATATCAAAGAATCATATACTTATAGAATCAGAATAATGGATAACGGAAGCGGAATCCCCTCTGAGCACATCCCCTCTTCTTTTGGACAAATACTGTTTGGATCAAAATATCGCTTAAGACAAGTCCGTGGAACATTCGGTTTAGGGGGAAAAATGGCAATTCTTTATGGACAGATAACGACTAACACTCCCGCCACCATAATCTCAAGTGTGGGTGATGGAAAAAGTTACGAGTTCTCTATTAGAATAGACATCCTAAAGAATAAACCTGAAGTATTGAAGAAAAAAGTTCATAAAAACAAAAAAGAGTGGCATGGTACTATTGTTGAATTTTTGTTAGACGGGAACTACGTTAGAGCTATGCCAAGAGTTCTAGAATATTTAAGACAGACAGCTCTGGTGAATCCTTATGCTGAAATCACATTTATAGATCCTTCAGGTCGCCTCTATAAGTTTGAAAGCGCTACATCTATTATGCCAGAACCTCCAAAAGAGACGCTTCCACATCCTTATGGCTGTGATGTTGAATTATTCAGAAGAATTATCAGTGTCTCAGAGTGTACCAATATGTTCACTTTTATGTCGACTCATTTTCACCGAGTTGGAAAGAAAACAGCTCAACGCTTTCTAACATACGCGAAAATTGATAAAAAGCTGAATCCTCAAAAATTAAACTCAAGCGAAATCGTTCATATAGTGCAAATGATGAAGAGTTACAGCGATTTCTTACCTCCAGACGCATCATGCCTTTCCCCGTTGGGGAAAGATCTGCTTGGAAAAGGTATAATGAAAGAATTAAAACCAGAATTCATCTATGTTGAGCAAAGAAGTCCTTCTGCTTATTCGGGTTTCCCATTTATCGTTGAAGTAGGTATTGCTTATGGTGGGGATATCCCCGTATCTTCAGGGATTACTCTGTATAGATTCGCTAATAAGATCCCTCTTCTATATGATGAAGCCAGTGATATCGCCAGAAAAGTCATAAACGAAAGCATAAACTGGAGATATTACAAAATCGCCCCAAATTTACCAATCGCAATAATATCTCACATCTGTTCAACAAAAGTTCCCTATAAGACTGTGGGTAAAGAGTTCATAGCAGATCGTCCAGAGATAGAACGAGAAATCAAAGCTGCTATTAAAACTGTTGCGCGACACATGCGAATTTTCCTTTCAAGAAAGAATAGAATAGAACATGAAAGAAAACGGATAGATCTCTTTGGGAGATATTTACCCCAAATTGCTAAATTCTCAACAGAATTAGCTGGTAAGAAAAAAATACCGGATATTCAACCCTTATTGAGGAGTATAAGACGATATGGCCAAAAAGAAGATTAAGCGTCAAACTAGTAAGAGAAAGAAGATTAGGCGTCAATCAATGAAAAAAAGGAAAAAGATGACGTTAAAGAAACTCAAAGATTTTGGTGGACATTTATATAAACAAATGATTACAGGCGAATTTCCTTGGATAGAAATGCCAAGTCGTTCGACCTCGAACATTCTATATGATGATAGACTGAAACAGTATATACTTGGAAAGAGAAATGTAAAGAGGAGTTCACGGAACATCCGTCACGTCAGACCCGTCACTCAACTTGTATGGACCGCTTCCTTTGCACATAATCTCAATAAAAAAGGAAAAACGAGTACACTCCGAGATATCTTCTACTCTGCTCAAGCATTCGACGTTAATTTCAAGAATCAACAAGAATCAGACAATATTATCACAGATTTAGAAACCGTTTTAGGATTTGCCCGTGAAGACTTTAATATTTTCCCTGAGGAGAGAAGCCAGATCTTTGGAGATTTGACAATAGAATATACAGTTCCCGGTTATGAAGGTAATAGTCTTAATCTTACTACACACCCTGATGGGTTGGCTATAGGTCCCGCTTTAACTACTTCAGATTTCAAATCAACGAAAGCTAATAAGGTCATCGTTATTGAAAAAGGTGCTATGTTTACTAGGTTAATTGAAGAGAAGGCATTTAAGAAGTTTAAAGCTCTACTTATTCATACAGCTGGACAACCTCCAAGGTCAACAAGACGTATTATTAGGAGACTCAATAAAGAATTGGGGTTACCTGTTTATGTTTTCTGTGATGGTGATCCTTGGGGTATGGCAATAGCAATAACGATCATCTGTGGTAGTGCAAATGCAGCTCATTTAAAGGAGCTTGCAACACCTGAAGCAAAATGGATGGGACTATACAGTTCTGATATAGAAAAGTACAAACTTCCAAGTACTAAACTCAAGATTGTAGATATAAAAAGACTCCGTGATATGCGAAAAGATCCTAGATATATTGCAAAACCTTGGACGACTCAGATCACGCATTTTCTTCAAAAGAAGAGGAAATGTGAGCTAGAAGCATTTTCGAGATATGGCCTTGATTATGTAGTTAAGAAGTATCTCCCAGAAAAACTGAAAAGACTTTAATCAACAAAAAATATATATTACAATCGTTTTTAACCTTAATACATGTGCCGGCGTAGCTTAGTTCGGTAGAGTAGCGGACTTGTGAAGGTAAATCTTCACTAGGTTAAAGCTGTTAACTCGCAGGTCGACGGTTCGAGTCCGAGAGTGTTGAGGAAAAACCTCTCATTCGGCGAATCCGCCGGCGCTAAATATTTCCTAAGTCTCCGTTAGAGTTTAATATGAGTGTAGAAAATTAGAATGTGGGCTCGAGGGCCCGTAAGGAAACATGTTTTCCCGGGAAGCTCAGTTTGGTTAGAGCGACAGGCTCATAATGCTCATTAGAGTATGAGAGACCTGTTGGCCGGGCGTTCAAATCGCTCCGGGCCCATCATAATGATTTA
>DAOVAG010000102.1 GCA_030671165.1 Candidatus Bathyarchaeota archaeon
GTAACTTCTAAGATGAAGATATTCTTAGTGTCATTAAAAGATTTGACCAAGCTTTCTGGAAAAATAGGGAGTCTTCGGATCCTATATCTGGAACAGAGGAGAAGTCGTAGAGAAGCTCAGCGCGTATATGAAGGCTTTTGGGATGAGGGTTATGGCACCTCCATTGTAGATTGCATCTCTAGTGTCGATAGCTTACAGAGTCTATGAAGAGATTCATATAGATAAGGAATACTTTCAAAAGTTCAGTGATTTTGGTAGAGCTATGGCTAAACAGCTTAAGGCGACACCGTTCACTACACTACCATCTCAGATGTTGAAGGAACAGGAGATCTAAAATTCTACTACGACTGGCGAGGAGTTGATCCAGTAATAACCGAGGTCAATCCACCTAGTGTGGAGGTGAATATAACATTCAGTGTTACCATCACAGGAACGGGTTTCATGACTCCGCAAGGACAGCAACCCGACCACATCTACCTAGAAGATACGTGGTTTATCATAGGAACGACTACTGGGGCTGCAACAGCTACAAGTTTCACAGCGAATTTTCCTGAGGCGTCACCAGATCCAGGTAAATATGAGATCATGATAGGATTCAATGACGGCTTGGAAGCCCGTGTTAGTTTCAGCATAACTTGAGGAGGAGAATCCTGTCTCCATAACTCATCTCCTCTCTTGGCTTCCATTTCACCCGAATACACTTTGGTGAGGTTAACGACCTCAATTTAGTAGTTTATTTGACTGGATCTCCATCCTTTCACTCCCAAACCTTGCAGAGGGCTTGAATTTTTAAACTCAAAGTCTAACCCTTCCTCTTACGCTAATGTTCCAAATTTGTTCAAAAATGGTCAACCTTACCCTTCAAAGTGACCAAGCAAAGCCACCCTTTTTCCTCCAAACAATCCCCAAAACGATCCACGACCTCTTTACAAACCATGAAGAGACACCCTACATCGTGCTTCCAAAACAGTATTTACCATTACCTATACGTCTAGGTGTTACAGTGAGATATGTCTCCTTTCTCCTTTTTTAGATCAGAATCTGGACAAATCGAAGACAATTTCAGGTCAACAATTGGACAGAATACGGACAAAAATTGGACACTTCAAAACAGATGCAGGACAAAACTTTAGATGATACGGAAAATATGTTACGAAACTTCTCAGGGGTTGAACAAAAAAAGTCAACTACTTCGACTCTTTTCCCTTAGACCTATCCTTCATAATTCCAAGCTGAAGTTTATCCACAGCTTTCCATTGTCTCTTTACGATTAGATAATGAATGTGTTTTATGCATTATCATTAGCTTTCTTCGCTGCATCAATCATCACGAGGTTAACTCTAAAAAAGATTCTTTAGGAGAGAGCATTTGAAAATTACACGATCGGCTTTCTGTGGGACATAGTGATTCATGAGATCTTGAGTAAGGAAAGAGTTGAAGGTGTACACCTTAAAAACATGAAAACAGATGAAGAATCTGATCTGAAAACCGATGCTTTTTTTTATCGCTCATGATCATAAACTGAACACAGACATCTTCAGAGGAGAAATTGAATTGAACGAGAAGGGCTACGTTAAAGTAGTTAATGAGATAGGGCCCAGCGTTGAGAGAGTCTTTATTGCTAGAGATGTTGGAGACGATCGGTATAGACACACCGTTATAGCTGCAGGATCAGGATGTAAAGCGACTTTAGACGCAGAGAAATATCTTGAGAGTTAAGAATCGTAAAGGGAAAAAAATTTTAGGATAAATAATTAAGTTATGATAGATACATTTGTTTCTCATACGGTGAACAGAAATGGTATATGAATTACCTGTTGAAAAGCTGAGATTGAAATTCGATCCAACATTGCTTAATTGTGAAACGACTGCTGAGTTGAAACCTCTTGAAGGAATCATTGGTCAAGAGAGAGCCGTAAGAGCTCTTAAGTTTGGTTTGGATATCAAGGAGAAAGGCTTTAACATATATGTTGCGGGGGTACCAGGAACAGGCAAAACATCAGCGGTAAAAGATTTTATTGAGGAGATAGCTAAAACGGAACCAGTCCCTTCTGACTGGTGTTATGTAAACAATTTTCGTAATGCTTATGAACCGAAAGCAATAAGATTCCCTCCAGGAAAGGCAAAAGAATTTCAAAAAGATATGAAAGATTTCATTACCGAAGTACGGAGGGCGCTTCCGAAAGTATTTGAGAGTGAAGATTATGCCACAAAAAGGGAGGAAACGGTAAAATCCATTGAAAAAGAAAAAATGGAAATCTTTGCTGAACTCAATAGAAGAGCACAAGAACAGGGTTTCTTTCTTCAAAGCACATCCATGGGTTTACTTATTATCCCGATGAGTGAAGGAAAACCGATGAATAATGAAGAGATAATGGCATTAAGCCCTCAAATAAGAGAGGAAATACAAAAAAGAAGTGAAGGATTAAGAACAGAACTGAGAAATGCTACAAGACAAGCTAGGAATTTAGATAAAAAGGGTAATGATGAACTCAAAAAATTAAATCGGGAAGTAACCCTTTATACAATAGGACACTTTGTCTCGGATGAAGTTGAGAAATACACGGATTTTCCTGAGGTTACAGCTTACATTAAAGAAGTTCAGGATGATATTCTAAATAATCTCGTTACATTTATAGGGGAACCTAAAGCTGCTCCTCAGCTTCCCTTTCCAACACCTTGGTTAAAGGAAATGCCATTCAGGAAATATGAAGTGAATGTGATCGTTGATAATTCAGAAACACATGGTGGTCCTGTGGTTATGGAGCATAATCCTAAATATTCGAATCTTTTAGGACGAATAGAGAAAGAAGCTCAGTTCGGAGTCTTAACCACTGACTTCACTATGATTCGTGGAGGTTCTCTGCATAAAGCTAATGGAGGATATATAGTGCTTCCAGTTGAAGATTTACTACGAAATTTTATCTCATATGAGGCTTTAAAAAGAGCTCTGATGAATAAATGCATCGATATCGAGGAAGCAGGGGAACGCTTAGGGTTTATCACTACAAAGGGATTAAGACCTAGTCCAATTCCTTTAAAGATAAAGGTGATCTTAATTGGAAACCCCTTTCTTTATCAACAGCTTTACGCATTAGATCGGGATTTCAAAGAGCTCTTCAAGGTTAAGGCAGATTTTGACACAACTATGAACAAAAATGAAAAGAACGTTCGAAAATATGCGTCGTTTATCTGTACCTTCTGTCAAAAAGAGAATTTAAAACATTTAGATGTCTCAGGAGTGGGGAAAGTATTAGAGTATGGTTCTAGGTTAGCAGCTAATCAAAAGAAACTTTCAACAAGGTTTGCTGTTGTTGCAGATATTATTAGAGAAGCTAATTTCTATGCTACCCAAGAAGATACAGCCTATGTTTCTGCTAAGCAAGTAAAAAAAGCTGTTGAAGAAAAACTCTACCGATCAAATCTTATCCAAGAGAAGATTCGAGAGATGATGGAAAAGGAAGTCATTCTCATCGATACTGTGGGGGAAGCCGTAGGACAAGTAAATGGATTGTCAGTTATGAGTCTCGGAGACTTCGCCTTCGGATCACCATCTAGAGTAACCGTTAGTGTAGGCCTAGGACGAGAAGGAATCGTCGATATTCAACGTGAAGCAAGACTAGGAGGTCCCATCCATACAAAAGGAGTAATGATACTTAACGGTTATTTGACAGAGAAATATGCTCAAGATAAGCCTCTAAGTCTTTCAGCCCGCCTAGTCTTTGAACAGAGCTACGGAATGGTGGATGGGGATAGTGCATCCAGTACAGAAATATATGCCATTCTTTCCGCTATTTCAGGAGTACCAATTAAACAAAATATAGCAGTCACAGGATCTGTGAACCAGAAAGGAGAAGTACAAGCAATAGGGGGAGTAAACGAAAAAATAGAAGGGTTTTTTGAAGTCTGTAAAAGTAAAGGATTTACAGGAAAACAAGGTGTTTTAATTCCATATAGCAATGTGAAAAATCTCATACTTAAAGAGGAAGTAGTGGATGCTGTAGAAAATGGACAATTCCATATATACCCTGTGAAAACAATCGATCAAGGAATCGAGGTTCTCACAGGAGAAAAAGCAGGTATGATACAGACAGATGGAAAATTCCGAAAGGGAACTATAAACGAGCTTGTTGATAAAAAGTTGAGAGTAATGGCAGAAAAACTTAAGGAGTTTCCAGAATTCATCTTAGGAAAGAGAAAGTAGTATTCTCAAAAAAATAAATCAAAAGCAATAAATAATTACAAGCTAATATTTAAAATATAAATAATTATTAGAAAATGAAATTGAGG
>DAOVAG010000227.1 GCA_030671165.1 Candidatus Bathyarchaeota archaeon
TGCGGATGGTACATCCCGCACAGATTTGGTTTGACTAATACGAGATCGTATTCTCTCGGTTCAAATTCTAATTTGGATAGCATCTTAGGAAAAACGTTAGAGGCTCTACTTGCATCACATGTCACGACTTTGTAATCACTCACTGAGTTAAGTCTGTGCTTACTTGTATCAGTGTTCACATCTCTTCCTCAATTATTAGTTCTAAGAACCAGTTGTTGAATGAAGATTCCTTTATTCTTTTCCTTCATATTACTAAGATGTCTTTACGTCTTATTCTTGGTTGTCTCTTTTTAGAAGGTGATGGAGCATTATCTCTCTTCATAAAAATTTTTCTTGAGAATAATAAATGGTTGAACGGGAGGACTCTTCTGCTTTCAAATCTTGGGATGTGGATGCGGTTGATTCGGATCCATACATGTATATTCGTATGCAGACCCGTACTGTTTTTCTTATCGTGTGATGTCTCTCTTTTTAGGTCTCAAACTCTTGCTATGACATTTCCGGCATTTCTTTGCCTTGAACGAGTTGCGGACTCCACATTTTCTACAAATCATAAAGTAAAGTCTGTGTTGTCTTGCAATCTCTCTATGTTCTATATTTGTGATTGGCATTTAGCTCAATATCTCTTTTCTCTTGAGTTTTATATAAAGATCATGGTGTTGTTTCCATTATCCCTTATTTTAAAGTTGCGTATGAATGACGCTGAACCTTGGAGATAACCATAGTTTGTATCTCTGTCCTGTTTCTTTTTGATAGTCATGAGGATAAGAGCGTTTAAGATAATTAGTATAGGTTTGGAAGATCTAAGATTCTATCTATATTGACCATTTTTTGTTTAACCATTTTATCCATTTCTTTAAACGCGTTTTCTAGATGACACTTGAAGACAAGAGGTGTTGAGGATGATTGTCAACATTTTAGGTAGAACATATCATTTAGAACCGTTGACGCGGTAGCCTTAGCCCCCCATATTTATACACTTTATCTCGTTCCTGAATTTTTAGGTCTTTACGTTTCTTCTCCCCTTCTTCTACTTCGTTGATAGCTCACTATAGCTTTTCTGCTTGTTTTTCGGAGAGTTTTAGCTTGTAGTATTCATCTGGAGTGACTGTTGAGCTTTTAAGTTTTGGAAGAACTATTGATACTGATTGAGCTGCCACAATTATTCCGTTTACGCCTTTATACTTCGTTTCCTTGGCAATCTTTCACTTCTTCCTTTATCTTTTCCCAGATTTCCTCTTGAACTAGCTCACGATGACGTTCAACAATTTATTTATCATAGTTTTCTCTCTGAGGTTTTTCACGAGTTCTTTCTTCAGTGAAAGCATCGCCAATAGCTTTTCAGGTTTCTTTTAATTTCTTTTATGAGATTTTCTATCTCTCTGCGTGGGGGCTCTTTCCTGACGTTTTGGAGGATGGTATCTGGCTTTTCTATTTCTGTTTCTAGATTGGCTAAACCAGATAGTAGCGCCATCCAGCTATGTGATAAGACGTTCTTGTTATAACCTGAAGCGATAAGATCTATGACCTTTCCGTCACATGTTGTTGTAGATATTTGGTTGACCTTTTCTCCGATCATTCTAAAACCGTCGACTGTGAGTCCAAGGTTTGTCAGTTTATCTGCAAAGTGTGGGTCTGATCCTCCATTTCTGATAATGAATTGTGGATTAAACTCTGCGGCTACTGGAATGATGAGCTCCTCGAAAACAAACTTGTAGGCTGCATCACCGGCGTAGGGGGGCATTGGTACGTTAATAGTGAAACCTTTTCCTTCTCCCTCTCCAATTTGATCGGCAAAGCCGGTTCCGGGGTATAGGGTTTTAGGGTCTTGGTGTATATCGATAAATAGGATTCGCTTGTCGGAATAGAAATATTCTAGAGTTCCGTTTCCTGCGTGAGCATCGGTGTCTAAGATCAAAATTTTTTCAAAGCCATATTGTTCTATCAGATATTTGGTGGCGAAGGCCACATCATTGTAAATGCAAAAACCTTCTCCATAGTCTGGTTTTGCATGATGCATCCCTCCGCCGATGGAGACTACTTTTCTAAAATTTCCCTCTTGAATCTGATCAATTCCCATCTTCGCTTGACCGATGATCAACCTCGCCGCCTCCTCAATTTTGCCCGGGTTTTTTCTAGGTCGATTATCACCACTGTGAAACTTATGATGTCTCCGTTGGAGTTCTGGGGAGATGGCCCCGAGATGGGCTTGTCTGTAATAGTTGGTTGTAAACTTGATATAGTCTTCTTTACAAATAATCTTCAAATCCTCGTCTCCACCCAGTTCTGCTTGGAGGAAGCGATAATTCTCGTCTTCTGGAAGCCTACTCTTCAAGAATTTTGGGAAGATCAGATAACGGTCACCCCTGAACGGGTGACCTTCCCCAAAATCATATTCCTTTAACTCTTCTTTATACAAAAAACCTATCATACATCTCACTCTATGATTCCTCAAGATCACTAAACAGTTAATAAAGGTGCGGTCATCGATTGAATAAACAGA
>DAOVAG010000095.1 GCA_030671165.1 Candidatus Bathyarchaeota archaeon
GATCTGGAAGAGACCAGTTTACACTTCAGTTTGATTTGGGTCTTTTTACTACGATTTTGCCGTTTGCAAGCTCCCGCACTATATCCCAGCCATCATTTATGTAGCTACATAGTTCCTCCTCTGAAATCAGCTTCGATTCGCAATTATTACCGTTTCCTCCATTCCTTGCGGTTCTCTCTGTTTCAAGTAAGGCTTCAGTTTCCCCTTCACTGCCCTTCCACCCTATCCTTCGTATCATAGACCGGATCTGCTGAGGTGAAATTCCCAACTTCTGAGCGATAGGTGCTAGTTCAGCGTCGTCTATTTTTCCCATGAGGGCTCCAATTACTTCTGTTCTAATTTCCTCACGGCTTATCGTCTTTGGTTGTTTACTCCAGAGATTTAGTTTAGGTTCAACCTTCAAGTACTCTTTCTCGAAGAATCCTATGTCATATTTGGGACTCTTATCGTACCCCAATCTATCAATAGTATGGCCTAGGAAGAATTCTGAAGCAACATTTTTCACTCCTGCTAAGGTGCACATGCTCTTGAACATGTCTCTGAGTTCGTGTGGGTGAAGATCGTAGGGTCCTTTAGAAGATTTGGGAACAACACCAGCGTTTTTCATAGCGTTTACTAGGTTCTGTTGAATTGTAACGTTTACGGGTGCACCTATTTTCCCATTTCTTTTCTGTATGGTTATGAATATGGGTTCATCATCTTCAGGTAATCCAAATTTTGATTCTCGAATTCGTAACCAGCGTTTAATAGCTTCTTTACCCTCTTCCCCAAGGAAGGTGTAGTACACATTAACATTAGTCTCTAATGTCTTGCGCCTGACAAGGCGAATCTTAATAGGACCCTTTTCGTAAAGTTGATCCTTAATCTGTTTCCATCCATGCCTATTGAAATACTGAAACTCAGCCAGTGCCATACCGCTCTGATACATTATCTGAAGAATAGTGCGGTAGGGTTCACTTGCTACCATCAGGGTGTCCCTTAAATCTTTAACTTTCACTGGACTTGTGCCAAGAGCTTTCTGGATCTCTTTTTCTGTTGGCTCAAACATTTTTCGGCGATCTGACCGTGTAACCTTTGGGAAAGGAGTGTTATTGAAATTGTAAAAACTTCGTATGCTCGTTAAAGCAGTTATCCTAGAATTGATAGAGTAGTCCTTCTCCTCTTTGAGCCATCGCATGTACTGCTTAACATACACTACGTGGCTGTGCTTTTCTCTTCCAGTCTTACTTTCATAATCATCCAAAAGGTCTTTAGGTGTTTCGAAAAGCTGTTCCTTTTGAATCCAGGTCCAATACTTGTTAAAATGAAATTTAAACTGCCTCTTGGTCGAAGGCCTGTTCTGATCAGCAATCCAGTCCTCTACAATACCCATAATCATCCATAAAAAGGATGGAGAAGCTAGTATATAAATATAACACGTGTGTTATATCAATGTAATTTCTATATAGACATTATCAGGGATTTTAATCCTCATGATTCGCCTCATCACACGTTCATGAGCATCAATATCTATTAGCCTTTTATGAATACGCATTTCATAATGATCCCAAGAAGGATTACCCTGACCACATGGAGTTTTTCTTGCAGGAACAACTAATTTTTTTGTCGGTAAAGGAATAGGTCCTGCTAATTTAACGCCTATTTTGTCAGCTATATTTCTTATTTCAGAACATATTCCATCTAAACGAGATATATCAGTACTCTTGAGATGAATTCGAGCCTTTTGCACCATTTAAACTCCACCTACATATTCATTTTCTGTCTTATCAACTTATAATCTCGATTTTAAAGAATATACGCTTTAATCAAAAAAGGAAAAGAGGATAAATTCAATTACGCCCTCTCTGTGATTTTTCTTACAACACCAGCTGCAACGGTTGTTCCCATATCCCTAATAGCAAACCGACCAATTTGTGGAATATCGGAATACGCTTCAATCACTATTGGACGGAGTGGACGAAACTTTACTAAAGCTCCATCTCCAGTCTTTAAGAATGACGGTTTCTCTTCAACAATCTGTCCTGTTCTAGGATCAATCTTCTGAAGCAACTCAGAAAAAGTCGTTGCCATGGTCAATGTGTGGGCGTGGAGGACAGGCGTATACCCTTGGGCTATGGCAGTTGGATGATATATAACGATTATTTGACCGATAAACTCCTTAACTACTGAAGGGGGATCAGCCACATGCCCAAGAACATCACCTCTATGGACATCTCCTTTAGCAACGCCTTTAACACTGAAACCTATGTTATCTCCAGGACCTGCTTCTGGAATTTGTACATGGTGTGTCTCTATTGTCCTCACTTCTCCTTTAGCTCCGTGAGGCATAAATACAACCTTATCGCCTATTTTTAAGATTCCTGTTTCAACCCTTCCTACAGGAACGGTTCCAATACCAGTGATTGTATATGTATCCTGAATTGGAATTCTTAACGACTTTTTGGTAGGTTTCGGTTCAACGGTAAAATTATTTATAGCTTGTTCAATTGTTAATCCTTTATACCAATCCATATTCTTACTCGGTTCTACTAGATTATCACCGGTAATACCTGATATCGGAATAAAAGAAACATTAGCAGGATTGTAACCTGTTATTTTCAATAGATCAGCAACTCCGTCTCTTACCACTTCAAATCTTTCTTGGCTCCATTTGACAGTAGGATCATCCATTTTTGTGATACCCACAAGAATCTGGGAAACTCCTAGAGTATACGCAAGAAAAATATGCTCTCTTGTTTGACCTCCAGGTCCCGTTCCAGCTTCATATCCACCCTTCTTAGCTGATACAATAAGAAGAGCAGCGTCAGCTTGACTTGTACCGGTAATCATGTTTTTTACAAAGTCTCGATGTCCAGGAGCATCAATGACTGTGAAGACATATTTGTTAGTCTCAAACTTCCAAAAAGCAAGATCAATCGTAATACCTCTTTCCCGCTCTTCTTTAAGTTTGTCGAGTACCCAAGCATATTTGACTTCATCGGCTCTCACACCGATTCTCTTAGCTTCAGCTTCATGTTCCCTTATTGCTCGATCACCTATTGCACCTTTCTTGAAGAGTAAGTGACCCATACACGTACTTTTACCATGGTCCACGTGACCAATTATAACCAAGTTCAAGTGTGGTTTTGAACTACTCATTATTCATCGCATCCATTTTTTCTTGATAATATACCTTTAAAGTTATACTAATAAAGATTAAGGCTAGATTGATCACTTATATTAAAGATTTTTGTTCTTCGACACTAAATTTATATAAATTGTCAGAACAATATTGTGCGGATATATTAATGCAACATATAAAATACGGATTGGTGATAATAGAAAGTATGGGTAAAGTTTATATGTTAATATAACTGTCCGACAAGTTACTTTGGAAATGGTGTACCTTTTGGTTCAAAAAAGTGAAAAAATAAAGACTGAAATGGAAATCAAACTTTTCAATAAATGGAGTTTCGATAACACAGAGATTCAAGATCCAGGTTTAAAGAAGTATATCTGCCTTAAACCCATTATTCTCCCCCATAGTGGGGGGAGACATGAACATAAACGATTTATAAAATCTAGAGTTAACATCGTTGAAAGATTAGTAAACAATCTAATGCGTCATGGTTCGCGCGGTGGAAAGAAGGTTAGAGCGATAAACATAGTAAAGTTAGCTTTTGAAATCATTCAATTAAAGACAGATCAGAACCCAATAGAGATTTTAACTCGAGCAATAGAAAACTCTGCACCCTGTGAAGATACGACGCGTATTAGTTATGGAGGTATTAGTTATCATAAAGCTGTCGATATATCACCCCAGAGGAGGGTTGATCTCGCTCTGAGATTTCTGGCTGATGGTGCAAGAAAAGCAGCTTTTGGGAACAGAAAAACTGTTGAAGAGTGTTTAGCAGATGAACTTGTTACTGCTGCTGCGAGGGATAGCCGAAGTTATGCTATCGGAAAGAAAGATGAAATGGAGAGAATCGCCCTATCATCACGTTAAGAAAAAAAAATAATTCTTTGTTAGAAAAGAATGGGTTATCTGAGAGGTTTTTCGGCTTTCCCAAGGATTAAAGATTTTAGGGAAACTCCGTTTACACCAGTTACAAGATATCGGACACCGGGGATGTCTCCCATGGAACGACCTCTGCTCCCACCAATTCCACAGATCATTACTTCATCGTGTTCATCAATATAATTAAGAGCTCCGTCTCCTGGAAGAAATGCTGTCACCTGTCGACCATTTTTAATAAGCTGAGTGCGTACACATTTCCGTATAGCACTGTTGGGTTGTTTGCTTTCAACTCCAACTTTCTCTAGAACTATTCCGCGACCCATCGGAGCGCCTTCAAGCGGATCTGATTTAATGTCTAATCTTAGGGTTCTTCGTCTGTAGTATCTGTCTTTCCATCGGAAATGTTTCCGTTTATTTTTAAGACCTCGAGCTCCATATAGACCCTTCGGAGACATTATAATCCTCTTTCTATATTAAATCGCGTATCTTCTGTTTAACCTGGTGATATATATTGCTTTTGCATCCAGTA
>DAOVAG010000125.1 GCA_030671165.1 Candidatus Bathyarchaeota archaeon
TAAGGTTGCTTGTTTAATAAATGATCGCTTTCGAGCAGCTGGAAGAACAGGTTTAGGTGCAGTTGCGGGTTCAAAGAACTTGAAAGCTGTCGCTGTTAGAGGAACTAAGGATGTTTCTGTTGCAAAACCAGAAGAGCTTCAAGACGTCTGCTTAGATTTATACGAACGTGCAAAAGGACCAGCTACTAGTAAATATAGAGGTTTGGGAACTGTAGCAAATGTTCTTACAATGAATGCACAGGGTGCATTACCGACGAGAAACTATCAAAGTGCAACTTTTGAGGGCGCTGAAACATTAAGTGGTGAATACTTAAATGAACATTTTGTGACTAAGATAGAGGGATGTTCTGGTTGTCCTTGTCGTTGTGAACATATTGCTGAAGTACGTGAAGGTAAATTTAAAGGAGCTATTGCTCGTGTGGAATACGAACCTACAATGGCTTTCGGATCATATTGTGGTGTTGATAGGTTAGAGCCTGTGATAAAAGCAATTGAATTATGTAATCTTTATGGAGTAGATGCAATAGGGACTGGAATAATAGTCGGTTTTGCAATGGAATGCTACGAGAAAGGATTGATCACAAAGAAGGATACGGGTGGACTAGAACTTGAATTTGGAAACGGAGAAGCCATGGTTGAGATGGTCAAAAAAATATCCTTAAGGGAAGATATTGGAGCCATTTTGGCTGATGGGGTAAAGTCTGCTTCTGAAAAGATTGGGAAAGGTTCTGATCACTTTGCGATGCATATTAAAGGCGTTGAAGTCACAGGCTACGAAATCAGGGGACTTAAAACATGTGCACTTGGCTATGCTGTCTCTAGAAGAGGAGCTGACCATCAAAGACATGGTAGCTATGGGTGGGATCTTGGAGGAAAAGTTGATCGGTTTACAGTTGATAAAAATCGTGGAAAGCTTGTTATGGGCGATGAAGATGTCTATTGTATCTTTGATTCGCTTATTCTATGTAAGTTTACGCGCAAGATTTGGGACTTTGACTTGAAAGCAAAAGTTTACTCTTTAGTCACAGGAATACCAATGACAGGAGATGAGCTGCGCAAGACTGGTGAGAGAATTAGCAATTTGGGTAGACTATATAATATTAGAGAAGGTTTAACGAGAAAGGATGATAATCTTCCTCCAAGAGTAATGAAAGATCCAATTCCAAGTGGTATTTCTAAGGGAAGTTATGTGAGTCAAGAAGATTTAGATATTCTTTTGGACGGTTACTATGAGGCTCGAGGTTGGACAAAAGAAGGAGTACCGACAAAAGCAAAGATAACCGAGTTAGGTCTAGAGGAATATACCGATATTATAGGAAAAAAGGAATAGAGTTGAGATAAATGGTGAAACATGAATTTGTAACTGTTGATCCTGACAAATGTGTCGGGTGTAGAATATGCGAATATGTGTGTTCTTTACATAAAGATAAAGTGTTTAACCCAACACGATCCAGAATTCGGGTGATACGAGTTTACCCAACAACTAATGCATCGCTGACTTGTAGATTATGTGAAGATGCTCCATGTGTAATCGCCTGCCCTCGTAAAGCACTTACTCAATCAGAAGAAAATGGAGTTATACTGATTGATGACGACCTATGTAATGGTTGTGGATGGTGTATTGAAGCTTGCGACTTTGGCGCAATATGTTTAGATCCTGACAAGAAAGTCGTTAGAATCTGTGACCTCTGCTCTGATCGCGAAAATGGACCTATATGTGTGGAATGGTGCCCAGACGAAGCATTGGAACTGACAACAAAAGATATTCTATCACAAAAAGCGCGTATCGATGCAATTCAGAGACTCATCAAAGCAGCTGAGGCTAGTACATAGTTACTACGCCAATTTACTCTTTTTTTCTTATTTTTTTACCAATTTCTTTAATGAATTTTTGAACATTCATTTTCATACCATGAACTAGAATATATTCGTCTTTTTGGGTTTTACTAGATAAATTAAATTTATCCAATAATACCTCTAACTCTTGATCATCTATAAGATCTGCCGTTTTTATTCTAATCCAGTGCTCATTTTTTGGCACTCCTGATATGTATCTTGACGGAAGTGTAGTTTTCTTACTTAATCCTATCTTTCTAGATTCATAGATTTTCTTCAACCATTTATCAGCATACTCTTTACCTAAATCAGCCTCTGCTAAAAATAGTAAACTCGATTCTATTTTCTCTAAATTCAACTCTATGTCTGTCGCAATATTATGCGTTGTTTCGTCAACTTTGTGTATATTAATCAGAGTTTTCACAGATTTTAACTCATCCACAAGTTCACGTGGAATTGTAGTTCTAGTCTTTGATAGCTCATTATACAACTCTTCTAAAACTTTCCATAATATTATATAATCCATTTAATCCTTCCTCAAAACTTATTAATAAAATATGTAGAAGATTAGTTTTTCGTTAGAGAAAACCACGAGATTCTACATTTCTTATATAATCTGGTTTTTATTGTATATCCCTCAATTTTTATTCGCCGAACTTTTTCGATTTTCCTGCATAATCCAATAAGATTGGTAATAAATTAATTCCTCTGATTCTACCTAATCCGCCTTGAGCACAATCGATTTCGGAATACCTTTGAACGGAGTCAACTCTTACCGTTTTCCCTCGTATTGATACTGGAACTGAATCCCCCGTGTGTTCTCCTGATTCGGTGGATGTTGTATGATCTGCAGTCATTGCAATGATGACTTTATCCGGATCAGTATTTTGAAGGAGATAATTGGCAAGTTTGTCAACTTTCTCTATCATCTTAATTTTTTTCATGACATCTCTGTCGTGACTTGCATTATCTGTTGCTTTTACGTGAATAAGGATAAAATCATATCTTGGAAGGTTTTCTACAGCCGCTTTTGCTTTAACTACTGTATTTGTTTCATAGTCTCCTGTTGCTCCTTGAACATCTATTAAATCCATACCAACAGAGTTACAGACTCCTTTGTAGAGAGCTCCAACTGCGATTGCTAACGCTTTTATTCCATAGATTTCTGTGATAGGTCTAATTTTCGGGATAATACCTGCTCCTCTCATAAGAATAGCGTTAGCTGGTAAGAGGCCTTTAATTCTTCTTTTCATGTTTATTGGATATGCATCTAGTTTCTTATGGATCTCTCTTGTTAATAGATTAACGATATGCGAGGTTCTTAGGGCTTCAGAAGAATCATTTAAAGGTTGAGATTCATTTATTTGATGATTAACTTTATGAGGATCAGTATCTGAGACCATTCTTGTGAGATGAGGCCCCTTTAAAACAATGGCACATCTGTGTTCAACAGTGTGTTTGATTACAACTTGGATATCAGGGAAAAAGTTTAATTTAATACCGTTAACAGCCCTAACTAATTCTTCAGCATCATCCCTAATTCTTCCAGCTCTTCTATCCAAAACTATAAATTTATTATTAACTGTAGCGATATTCCCCCTGAAGCAAATATCATTCATTTTTACTTCAAGTCCTGCACCTAAAGCTTCGAAAGCACCCCGCCCTTCATATATTTGATATGGATCATAACCTAAAATCGCAAGATGCGCAGTATCACTCCCTGGAGTAATCCCTGGAGCAATGGAATCCATTATTCCGTTCACTCCAGTTCTCGCTATCTCATCCATTGCAGGAGTATTAGCTATCTGAAGAGGCGTTTTTCCGCCCAATTCTTTTATTGGTTGATCAGCTAAACCATCACTGATGATTAAAATGAC
>DAOVAG010000107.1 GCA_030671165.1 Candidatus Bathyarchaeota archaeon
TTGTATAGAACATGGATCATTTCAAGACATTTATTGGTCAGATGTTAAAGAATACCAAAGAGTTAAAAAATATGCCATTGAAGGTGATGGTATTGAAAATTGTCATTCTAAGATTGTTAAGGGTCATCCATTCGATTGTGGGTTATGTCCAAATCATAAAACTCACACAAATTTAGCTATAATCGACGTTACAAATAGATGTAACCTCAAATGCCCCATTTGTTTTGCAAATGCTACAGCCGCTGGGTATGTCTATGAACCTACAATAAAACAGATTGAAGAAATGATTAGAAACCTAAGAGCCATGAAACCTGTACCTGCTGTTGCTTTACAGTTAAGTGGAGGTGAACCAACAGTTAGGGAGGACCTTCCTGAAATCATTAAAATGGCGGTTGATGCAGGTTTTGAACATGTTGAAGTAAATTCTAATGGTATAAAATTTGCTGAAAGTGTTGATTATTGCAGAAAAGTAATCGAAGCAGGGGGGAAAACGATATATCTTCAATTTGATGGATTAACTCCTGAACCTTATTTGATTAATAGAGGTTCCGATCTCCTCCAAACAAAGTTTAAAGCTATAGAAAACTGTCGTGAAGCAGGAGTTGACAGCATGGTTCTTGTTCCAACTGTCGTACGGGGAGTCAATGATAATCAATTGGGAAACATTATCAAATATGCTACTAAAAATTTCGATGTAATTCGTTGTGTAAACTTTCAACCAGTCTCAATAACTGGAAGAATTGATTATGAGAAACGTCAGGAGATGCGGATAACTATTCCGGATTGTCTCAAGTTGATAGAGGAACAAACTGACGGTCAGATTAAAACCTCTGATTTTTACCCGATACCCGTCGTCGTACCCGTCTCTCGAGCAGTTGGAGCATTGAAAGGAACCAAATATGTAGAGTTTACCGTTCATGAACATTGTGGCATGGCAACATTTCTCATTATTGAGAATGGTAAATTTGTACCAATAACGCATTACATTGATGTTGATAAATTTATGGAATCAATGAATAAAGTCTATGAAACAGCGTTAAAGGGATCAAAGAGGAAGGCACAACTTCAATTACTTTCAGCTTCTTTGAGGTATACCAAACTGAGTATACTTAAACCACTTATTAAAAACGTCTTGAAAGAAGGATCCTACGAGGCTTTAGGTGATCTGATGAAAAATGTATTAATGATTGGTTTAATGCATTTTCAAGATCCATATAACTTTGATCTGGAAAGACTCGAGAGATGTGGCGTACATTATGCAGTTCCAGATGGTCGAATAATACCTTTCTGTGCAATGAATACGATCTACCGTCCACAAGTTGAAAAAGAGCTTAGTATACCTATCTCTGAATGGCGGGAGAGACGAATTGTAAAGAGTTAAGATATCTTTAAAACATGGTCTAATCTCAACCTTTTTATTTTCGTTTATTTTACTATAATGAGTGTTGATGAATGATGGGCGGATCTAAAAAGAAATCCATTTCTCAAATGGAAAAACAGCAAAAGTTACAGGCTCAAAAAAAGAGTGGCAAACAAAAAAAGGCTCCTAGAAGGAAGACTGTTGAGGAAACTATTAAGGGAGTAGATATTCCACATGTTCCAATAAAAGATTTATCGAATGATTTACAAAAGATGAAAGCTATTACACCATATTCCTTAGCTATGAAATACAACATCAAATTGAGTTTAGCTAAAGGCTGGTTAAAACAGCTAGATCAGAAGGGTACCATTCAGAAAATCGCGGGTAATAGCTCTCTAAAGATATACAAATTTAAAAAATAAAACTAGTAAAACAGTGAATCCTATACTTTTTCTATCCGAATTTTGGTACCACTTACCACGTCTTTAAATAAATCAATCTTTTCTACGACTTTCCCTATCCTGTTCACTGCACTAAACGATTGTGACTTCTCAAAAAAAATACAAAACGCAGATCCCATGGGCCAATATGCAATCGTACCTTTTTCAACATTTAATACAGCCTTCTCCTTACCTACTTTTATAGGTATTCTAAAATAGATTTGATTAGTCAATAATGCAACTCTACCCTCGAAAGGTAAACTTCTCATAATCACATTAATTGTTCTAGGTGCTAGGAATCGAATTAATTCACCTCTCACTTCGCCAATATCTTCTATCTCTATTTTAATGGGAATATGTGATGTTTTATCCATAAAGTATTATCACCGCGATGATTAAACAGCTTCACCAACTACATTCGTAATATACTTTAACTCTTTCTTAACTTATACTTTGATTAACAGATAATAATTTGAAAATAATTAACTTTCAAAAATAGAAAATAAAAGAATATCTTTAAAAGTCTATATTTTTCTTATTTTTAATCTAAAAAGTATTACACCTACAATGGAATATTTATTAACAGTAGAAGGGTTTTTATATGATTATTGAATACACCAGTAAAAATTGTTTATTTGTTAAAAAAAGAAAATTTAACAGTTTTTCAGAATTTATTTCACGGTTTCGGATTTGAATCTAACTTAAGAATCTACTTTTAGGAGTAATTGATACTTGCCAGAAAAAAATATTAACTCGGAAAATAAAATTATTGGACCTCCTCGATTAACTCGCTTTGAGAGAGCAAGAATTGTAGGTGCTAGGGCTCTTCAGATTTCTATGGGTGCACCATTACTTATTGAACCACCTGAAGGAGTAATAAATGAAATTGAATTAGCTTTAATGGAATTAGATGCTGGAGTTTTACCCATTACGATCAGAAGGAAATTACCAAGCGGATATTATCAAGATATTCCCCTCAATTTACTTCATACCAAAAAATAGTTTAAAATTTTACGTCAATAAGCATTACTTTCGATTGATACTTTAGTTACACTAAAAGTAGTGAAAAAAACTAAACTCATTAAATAACATAAAAAAAAGGGGAAGAAAGGTTCCACTTGAATAATTGTTGTATTAGATTAACCTGTTTTTTCTAAAAACGCCTTTACTGTACCAGTCTGGATTTTCTCTTATTTCCTTTATTGTATCTTTAACTCCTTCTTCGACTGTGTACGATGGTTTCCACTTCAATTCTTCCTTTAAACATGTGCCGTTAAATAGTCCGCTAAGTGATATCCCAGTTTGTTTAAATTTGATAACTGCCTCGGGTATAACTTTCCTTACATACTCTGCTACCTCTTTAAATGAGCATGTTTCTCCTTCTATGTTATAGACTCTCGTTTTAACATCGTTTTCCTTAGCATTAAGCACACACATTGTTGCATTGACAGCATCTTTGACATATAACCAATTACCTTTACGATCAGACTGGATCGGTAACTCAACTGGTTTACCGAGTGCAGGATTCTCAATAAGTCTACTCATAGCATGATAAGCATAAGGATCACCAGCACCGTATAAAAGTGGATATCTAACTCCGCGAAAATCTAGCCCATATGTTCGTTGATACCATAGACCATAAAGTTCACCAAGAAGTTTTAGGGCACCATATGGGGATACAGGATATTTCGATGTATCATCATAGACATCACCTTGATTACCCGCAAAGACTGCAATACTACTTGTGAATAGAACTTTTTTAACATTCAAAAGTCTACTTGCTTCAAGAACATTAACCATTCCTACACCATTAACGTGAACTGCTCTCACAGGTACTACATGACATATCCCGCTTAACAACGCTGCTCCATTGTATATGTATTCAACTTCATTTGTTTTTATTGCTTCTATTAATTCATCAAGATGAGTAATATCACCTTGAACAAATTTTATTTTATCTCTAATATCAGCAAGGAACTTAAAATTTGGTGAAATATCGAAGACAATTACATCCTTTTTCTGTTCAACAAGTTTTCTTACAAGTCTTGAGAAGATAAAGCCAGTACCGCCTGTAACCATAGTCACCATTTTCATACACTCCTAAAAATTTTTTAATCAGATTTACCGTATGATGTTTTCTTCAGTTATGGTTTGTATTTTATGTCGAGTATTTTTCGTGCTTCTTCTGGGGTTGCGATTTCTCGTCCTAGTTCTTTTGCGATTGCAACGACTTTAGCTACTACTTCTGCCGGGTTTTTTG
>DAOVAG010000206.1 GCA_030671165.1 Candidatus Bathyarchaeota archaeon
CCTACTTGCATTTTGATCTTTTCAGCTAATTCTAGACCAATCTGTGGAAGAGAAACTAGTTGGCGTATGGAAACTTGCTTGAGATCTTTTATTGTTTTTAATCCGGCGTTGAATAAGATTCGTCCCCTTACTCTGCCAACACTTTCAAGTTTAATTAAGGGTAAGAGATCACTTTTAACACCCTTTAGAACTCTCAATCTTAGATTAGAGATTGGGGGTAATAAGTCTCTGTGATTAAATATTTTCCCTAATTCAGAGGAGGCGTATAGAAGCCAATCGGTTGCACTGATAAGCCTGAATAAATCTCCAGGTTGAAATGAGTATTTACCTATGATTTCATCCTCGGAGGTTTCATCAATCCAAGCCTCTAGAATGCGAGCTCGTTTAACTTCTCCGAGAAATGTTTCAAAGTCAACAGTTTCAGTTTCATTTGGAATAGGGAACATGAACTCTTCGGAATGGAGATCAACATATAAACTGAGCTCATCGATTTCTTTTCTCTTCGGATAGTATTTAGGGTACATATCTGGAGTATGGCAGACGAGGTGGAAGAGACTTAATTCAGTTAGTATAGGGGGTCTACTTTTTAGTCCTTCTCTGAGAATGATTGCGGAGACTGGATCTAAATAGAGCTCAGAAACGCGATGTCCAAAATTAGTTGCTTTAAGTGATTTACCCCTGAAGGTGACCATCTCTTCTTTGTTCAAGAAGAGCAGGATTTTCGCCACTAATCCTCGGATAAGAGTTGAACCGTATTGATGTGCATAGAAAGTTTTGTCAAAAAATTCATATAAACCATTCGCTGAATATGTGAAACCGGATGCTATGGATGCGAGTACATGGGAGCGTAGGAGACTCTCGACTGCAAGTTTTGACCAAAGTCTCTCAGGTTTGGCGAGGACATAATGTTGCATTAGGTAATCCTGTTCATCACCTGTTTTGGAGATGAGAATAGCTTCACCAATCTCGTCGTATTGTGGTCTGCCAGCTCTCCCAGCCATCTGCTTAAAATCTAATACACTAATGGGAAATCTACCGTAGCCAACCTCGTAGCGTTCGTAACTACCAATCACAACCATCCTTGCGGGTAAATTTATACCTGCAGCTAAAGTCGGAGTTGCAGAGATTACCTTAAGATTTCTCTTCCTGAACGAGTCCTCCACAATTTTCCTATGAGCAGAATTATGCACTATTATATTCTCGGCTATAAAATTTTTTTTATCTACTTGCAAATCCCAGACATTAGCTTCGCCACATTCAACTATATCTCCAATTGTATCCCAATAGATATCCTTAAAATATAGATGAGAAGTGGAACGTTTAGAAAGAATTCGTTTATCATTTTCGTAAACAGTATCAGGTTCTTTTCCTCTCACAGTTTCGTTTCTATTTATCCTCGGAGTTGCTAAATAATCTCCAATCATCAATTGTTCTAATGGGACCCATGAGGGTTCTCCGTTTATAATAGATAGAAATGGATGGTTTCCACTAGCAATTATTTGTCTACCGGATGTGGATTTAAGGCGAAAGATATTCTTCACACCTGATTGCCAGATCGATAGCACTCTCCCCTTTTCGAGTTGCATAGTTTTCTGATTAAGAGAAAGAATTTCTTCACCTAGTTTGAGGTCTTCAATTTTTTTCTTTCCACCAGTCCATAGTGTTATTAAGGTACCGGGGGGTAAGCAACTTAAACCCGCGTGATGAAAGGCAACACCATTTTTAGATGATTCAGCTAATATGTCACTAATCCTTGTCTTCTCTCCAGCAGAAAGGATGCTTTTGGCAACAGATTTTAATTTATATTTTTCAGTATTGGAAAGGTACCTTTTCACTAATGGAGCAGCTTTTTTAGCGTAACTTACAGCACTCCTTCTGGTATTAGCAAAGATTAGTACTTGTCCACCTTTTTTTATTTCGTGGATTGCCAAGTTTATGACAGGTGTATTACCTTTTTCTTCGATAATTTTTATTGCACTACCATCGTTGAATTGGCATTCATCTTTTAAATAGACACCTTCAATGAGCTTTACAGGTCGCCACTTTGTCGTGATGGAGTCCGCCTTAAGCCATGATGCAAGTTCATCTGCGTTCCTGATAGTTGCGCTTAAAGCCAAGACTTGGACATTAGGATTTATTTCCATAAGTCTCGTCAAAGTGACTTCTAAGGTTGGTCCTCGGTCCTTATTGTTTAGAATATGTATCTCATCAACAATTACAAGAGTCACTCTCTTAACCCAATCAGATTTATGTCGGAGTAAACTGTCACATTTTTCATTAGTTACGATGATGATATCGAAATTTCCAAGTCGGTAATCTGCGTTATCATAGTCTCCTGTAGAGATAGCTACTCTTACTCTTATATTCCCACCTTTCAACAAGTTTGCATATTTTTTGAAACCTTCATACTTCTCTGATGCTAAAGCCCTCAGAGGAGTCATGTAAAGAACTTTTCCACCATGTTCGAGTACCTGTTTCATAGCACAGAGCTCAGCTACAAGTGTTTTCCCACTTGCAGTGGGAGTGGCTAAGACAAGATTCTTCCCTTCTAAAGCACCAGCTCTAATAGCATCTTTTTGTGGCGGGTAGAGAACGGAGATTCCTGATTGAAGAATAATTTCTTTCACTTGTTTAGGGAGAGGAAGTTCCTCAATTCTCATAATGAATCCAAACTATTGATAAATGTTACGAGGTTC
>DAOVAG010000128.1 GCA_030671165.1 Candidatus Bathyarchaeota archaeon
AAAGGTGATGGTGTTATATCTTTTAAACGATATACTCTGCCCTCAGCTTTAGAAACTATTTTCTGAGCAACAACCAATATGTCATAGTCTAGTATGGGAGATCCCTGTTTTTCTGCTGCGATACATATAATTTTTCCAAGATCATCCTCTGGTTGAATAATTGGAATACCATTAACTCCCATTATCTGAATTGTTAGATTAGTTTGAGACATTCACGAATACTCCTTTAATTGTTGAATTATACTTTTCTTACATTTATCTTACATACACCGAAAATTCTATTTAATCTTTTTTACACATCTATTGTCAGATAAAAAAATAGAAAATATAAATAGATAATAATGAAAAAAAGTAGGTTCCCTTCGTTTTCTTAAATAAATTTAAATATCCTGATCGTGTTTGTGCGATTTAGAAATCAGAACATTATTAAAGGATTATGTTCAGAGAATCGATAAATGAATATTATTTCGGGAATAGACAAGCGCATTACGTATTGTGTTGGTGAAAGCGGGAATGATTAAACGCAAAATGAAAAATAAGCGACGGAAATCGTTGAAGAGGAAACTCAAGAGAAAATCAATTTTGAAAAGGTGAAATGATTAATAATGAAAATAAATAAGATATTTTCACTCTTGGGAGTTTTCGTTTCCATTATCGGTTATTATTTAATAACCATAATTGTAAAAGTTTCTGCTTGATATGTAAATCCCGCGATACATGGCAGACAAAGAAGTATCGAAGCATAAAGTTTAGACCGAAAAAAGGGAGAGATCCCCGATGAAGAAAACAGGAGTCTGTATACAAATGTACCGATACAGATTTGAACCAACCGCCTCCGCTTGTCCCCTTTTTGAACGCAAAGAAGATATCGATGACGATTCACCGAAACAGTGCCAATTCTGCAAAAGTTATGAAGTTACATAAAATATTGAGAATTAGTGAGGAATAGCCACGTTTATGTGGAGAACCATTACGGTTCCACTATTAGAAAGCCATATCTCCAGTGATTGAATGTTCGAAATGTTTTGAATCTTTTATAGATTCAAAACTAAAATAGAGGGGTTAAACCTCTAAATCTAAAGTGATAGATGAACCCTGAGTTAGATAACAAGATTATGATTTACCAATATTAACCGAAATCGAAAAAAATAATTTATTCAATAAATCTGCAAGATTGCACAATATGAATATGTAAATATTTTAAGATTAAGTGATAATCACGAATTTTTAAATTAACTAACTTATAGTTAATTAATTATTCACTCGATGTCTATATGTACAATAAACGATGAATACCACATTCTTTGACCAGTTTATCTACCTCAGAATCGACACTAAAAATTGCTATAGTAACATTTATTTTTAGTTACTAAATAGTTCAATCAATAAATATTATAACCTATTATTCACCGCCGATACCTTACTTTACTGAAATGTTAAATTCTCAAACCACATATATTTATACTATATTTTTTTGTTTAATTCGTATTGATGCCATAACAACTTTGAAAGGATGTTAAATGAAAATTGTCTAAAGCAAATGCGAACAATATCCAGATTGAATACGATACATTTGGAGACCAATCTTCTAAGCCAATTCTTTTAATTATGGGACTTGGCAGCCAAATGATCAGTTGGAAGACGGAATTCTGCGAACAGCTTGTAAATCGAGGTTTTTATGTAATACGATTCGATAACCGAGATGTCGGTTTATCCACAAAATTTGAAGAATCTGGAATACCTGATATAATGAAAGTGATAAAAGCGGTACAAGCTGGAGAAACTGTTGAAACACCATATACGTTAGAGGATATGGCTGATGATGCTGTAGGTCTTTTAGATTCCCTCAATGTTGATAAAGCACACATATGTGGTGCTTCGATGGGAGCCTACATCTCTCAGATAGTAGCGTTTCGACACCCATCTCGCGTTTTGAGTCTAACTTCAATCATGGGATCTACGGGTAATCCTGATCTTCCACCACCAACACCAGAAGCGATGAAAGCACTTCTAACACAAATGCCTACTGAACGCGAAGCATACATTGAGCAATCGATAAAACGAAGGTATATCATTTATGGATCTGGATTCCCCTTCGACGAAGAAAAATGGAGAACAGACATAGCAAGCTCATATGATCGTTGTTTTTATCCTCAAGGTTTTACGCGTCAGCTTGCAGCGACTAGAGCAAACGGTAATCGCAAACCTAAACTTGCTGCAGTTACGGTTCCTACTCTGATTATTCATGGCGCAGATGATCCTCTCGTGCCAGTTGAAGGAGGACAAGACACAGCAGAAGCCATCCCTGATGCACAATTGTTAATTATTGATGGAATGGGACACAGCCTTCCACCTGAAACTTGGCCCCAAATCGTGGAAGCAATTACAGATAACGCAAATAAAGCATATAAATAGAGAAAAAAGCATTTTAACTCTCAAGTTTTACTTGAATTTAAATTCAGGATTGATCAAACCGAGAATTCTCCCAACAACATCTATTAGAAAAATTTGATTCGTATGTATACATATTCATTTAGTTAAAATGTGATCTACGATTGCACCAGCAATATCAATTTTTGTTGTTGATTGTAAACCCTTAAACCCAGGCTGACTATTAATTTCATTGATTATATACCCCTCTTCTCCTTCCATAATATCTACCCCCGCAATATCACATCCAATTATTTGAGTTGCTTTTACAGCAATATTTGTCACTTCAGTATTAGGTTTAAATGGTAGAGCCTTAGCTCCTTGACTAACATTAGTCTTCCAATTCTCAGCAATCCTGTACATAGCAGCTACTACTCTATTTCCTATAACGAATGCTCTTATGTCTCTATTTCCATGGGGAATGAACTTTTGTACATAGAGAACATAGTGATAGAATGATAAAGATCTGAATATCCTCCTCGCTACTTCAGCATCAGTAACTCTTGTTACTCCTATTCCTCGAGAACCAAAGATTGGTTTTATCACAACATCACCACCAAGTCTGTTGAATGCATCTAGAGCCTTTTTAGGATCCTCAGTCACTACTGTTTCAGGGACTTTTACTCCATTTTCCTCTAGAAGAGTTAAAGCATAGTATTTATCGACAGCAATTTCTATTGATGAAGGAGAATTTATTACAGGTAAACCTAATCTTTCCATTCGACGAAGATAATTCATTCTAAAAAGTATCTCATCTAGAGATCCTCGTCCGATAGGTCTTACGATTACAGCTTTTAAATCTTGGATAGCATCAACATTTTTTTTAATACTAATTATCGGTTTATTCGCAACGCTTGCGGAGATGTCATGAAACCTAAAAGGTACTGGTTCTATCCCTCTTTCCTTGATTGCATCAACGATTCTAGATGAACACCAAGCACGTGGATTTCTCGTAAGGAGTCCAATTTTCATTTCAATTATCCCTCTTCACAAAATTGTTTGAGAGAATAAGTTCAAGTAAATACTTATCTTATCTCCATGACGGTAAACTAATAGATCTCACCAACATAAAACTCTAAAGGTTAATTTATTTCAAAGTAACTCCACCTACTTTATATTTATCGCTGATATATCCCAGAAAAAATAGAGAGCCAAAATTGATGAAGAAGCTGTTTAGAATAATTCAAGAGAGGTAATATAGTTGAGTACTAATCTTGGTTTCGAAAATTTGATGGA
>DAOVAG010000105.1 GCA_030671165.1 Candidatus Bathyarchaeota archaeon
GCTGTTATGAATACAATTTCGGGAAAACCAGAGATAATCCCGGCCGCTGAAGGAACAACTCTCGGTGGTAAAGCTTTTCCTTCATATGTTGCTTTTAGTGAAACAGGAGGAAAAATTGTTGGAGAACCAGCACGACGCCAAGCTGTTTCTAACCCTGATGGAACAATAACGGCAATTAAAAGAAAAATGGGTTTATCTTACAAGGCTAAGGTTAAAGTTGGAGCGGAATGGAAAGAGTTTAGCCCAGAGGAGATTTCTGCAATGATTCTAACTAAGATAAAAAATGATGCTTCCGCTTACCTTGGAGAGCCTGTAAAAAAAGCAGTAATAACTGTTCCAGCATATTTTAATGACCAGCAACGCACTGCAACTAAGAATGCTGGTGAAATAGCTGGTCTGGAAGTTGTCCGTATGATAAATGAACCTACTGCAGCATGCTTAGCTTATGGTCTTGATAAAGATACAAAAGATAAATTATTCAAGATCTGTGTGTTAGATCTCGGAGGGGGAACTTTTGATATTACTCTTATGGAGTATGGAGAAGGAGTCGTAGAAGTTATGTCAACCGCTGGAGATACTCAATTAGGCGGTACTGATATGGATAATATCCTTATTGATTGGATTAGTGAAGATTTTAAAAGTAAGCAAGGAATTGATGTAAAGGGAGACAGTAAAGCTATGATTCGAATAAAAGATGCTGTTGAAAAAGCAAAAATTGAACTCTCAACTACATTATCAACATCAATAAATTTACCTTATATTTCCCAAAAAGAAGGAAATCCACTTCACATTGAAACTGAACTAACTCGAGCAAAATTAGAATCATTGATTGAACCTGTACTTCGAAGACTTGATCCCATTATGCAAAGGGCCGTAGGAGATGCAAAAGTATCTGTAAACAATATTGACAAGATCCTTTTAGTAGGTGGTCCTACTCGAATGCCTTCAGTTCAAGAGCGATTTAAGAAGTTTTTTGGACAAAATCCTGAAGCAAGCGTAGATCCTATGGAGTGTGTCGCTTTAGGGGCAGCAATTCAAGGAGGAGTTATTGCAGGGGATGTTGATGATTTATTGCTATTAGATGTAACACCTTTAACTCTTGGAGTGGAGACTTTAGGTGGTGTTTCAACACCTTTAATTGAAAGAAATTCCACAATTCCTACAGAGAAAGCAAAAACTTTTAGTACAGCGGCAGATAATCAGCCTGCAGTAACTATTAATGTACTACAGGGAGAACGAACGATGGCAGAACATAACATCTCTCTAGGTATGTTTCATTTGACGGGAATTCCACCTGCTCCAAGAGGTATGCCCCAAATAGAGGTTAAATTCTCTATAGACGCAGACGGTATAGTTCATGTAATGGCAAAGGATATGGGTACAGGAAAAGAAACGGGTATCACCGTTACTGGAGCTAAAGGGTTAAGTGAAGACGAAATTCAACAGAAGATAAGAGATGCAGAACAATTCGAAGAAGAAGACAAGATTTTGAGAGAAAAGATAGAAGCGAAGAATAACGCAGAATCAATGATCTATCAAGTTAGAAAACTAATGGAAGATAACAAGGATAAAATACAAGAAAATGAAAAAGAAGAGATTGAAAAAGCTATCGCATCATTAGAAGAATATATTAAAACTGATGATGTCCAGAGAATCACATTAGGGATTGAAAATCTACAGAAATCGATGCATGGATTTTCACAGAGAATTTATGCTTCTCAAGCTCAAGATGCTAATTATCAACAAGCAGCTCAGGCCGCCCAACAAGCAGCTCAAGGAGGGGGTTTTGGTGGTATGCCCCCAGGTGGTATGGGTGGAGTTCCTCCAGGAGATATGGGAGGAGCAGGACCTGCTGGAGAAGGAGGAGCTTCTTATAAAAAGAAAAAAGAAGAAAAGGATAAGGACAAGAAAGTCGTTGATGTAGACTGGGATGAAGACGAATAATCTTATCTAACTGTTATAAACCTACGATTAACCATAATATTTTTATAAATTGATATGAATTTTTAATTTTTTTTGCTTTTTTTATTTTTTAATCTCTTGGTAAGTTAGATCTGTCAATTTAGGATAAGTTAGTAAAAAATTAAACCTTTTAAAATTCATTTCATTTCACAACAAGTTCAAATAAGTTTAATTGATATTTACTGAATTTAAATTAAAGAGGAAAAAAACTATGAAAAATTATGAGCCATTTGAGGGTAAGATTGGACTTACCACTGATGAATCGACTCCTTGGTGGCCTTTACCGAAGAGATCGAACGATGGAAGCCCAAATATTGTGGTAATTCTCTTCGATGATACAGGTTTTTCTCATTTTGGGTGCTATGGTTCTACTATAGAAACCCCAAATATTGATAAGCTAGCTGAAGGAGGCTTAAGATACACAAATTTTCATACAACTGCTTTATGCTCACCTACTCGAGCATGCTTAATGACTGGGCGTAATCATCATGCTGTTGGTATGAGAGCCGTGTCTAATATCGATACAGGATTTCCAAATACTCGGGGCTACGTTACTCCACATGCTGCAACCATGGCAGAAATCCTTCATGAAGAAGGATACATTAACTTTATGTTAGGTAAGTGGCATCTTGCCCCGATGCATCAAGCATCCACCGCAGGTCCATTTGATCACTGGCCCCTCCAACGGGGATTCGATCGATTTTATGGCTTTTTGCAAGGGGAAACTAATCAATTCTATCCAGAATTGACCTATGATAACCACCATATAGACCCCCCATACGGTCCAGAAGAAGGCTATCACGTTTCCAAAGATCTCGTTGATCAATCTATGGGTTTTATCCGTGATACAAAGTCTATTCGACCAGACCGTCCATTCTTTCTATATTTAGCGTTTGGAGCAACTCATGCCCCCCATCAAGCGCCACAAGAGTATCTTGATAAGTACCGTGGTCGTTTTGATGCGGGATGGGATGTTATACGGGAAGAATGGTACCAAAGGCAACTCAAAATGGGTGTAATTCCGCCCGGAACAGAACTCGCACCACGTAACCCAGGGGTACGACCATGGGAAAAATTGTCAGAAAACCGGAAGAAGTTTGCTATACGCCTTCAGGAAGCATTCGCAGCATTTTTAGATCATACTGATCATCAAATTGGAAGGTTAATCTCCTTTCTTGAAGAGATGGGAGAACTTGATAATACAATAGTTGTTTTATTATCAGATAATGGGGCTAGCCAAGAAGGTGGGGCAGCTGGTACCATTGATGAAATGAAATTTTTCAATCGAATTTTGGAAAATCCTGATAAAATGATTGACAGGCTAGATGATATTGGAGGACCAAACAGCCACTCTAACATTCCATGGGGTTGGGCACAAGCTGGAAACTCTCCGCTTAAATGGTATAAGGGAAACACATTTGGTGGTGGAATTAGAGATCCTTGTATTATTCATTGGCCAAAGCGTATTCAAGATCGCGGGAGTATTCGAAACCAATTTCACCATGTTTCAGATATTCTACCAACGATCTTAGAAATTCTTGAAATTGAACATCCATCTAGTGTCAAAGGGGTTAGTCAGATGCCTATAACCGGTACACCAATGGGATATACGTTTGATTCACCAAATGAACCTAGTCAGAAAGCAGCACAATATTTTGAAATGTTTGCCCACCGCGGCATCTGGGCTGATGGATGGAAAGCTGTGACGTATCATCAATTTGGTCAACCACTTAGCGATAGTGAATGGGAGTTGTATCATGTAGCTGAAGATTTTTCTGAGTGCCATAATCGTGCCAAGGAAAAACCAGACAAGTTGCGAGAAATGATTAATTTATGGTGGACAGAAGTAGGAGACAATGGAGTATTACCACTCGAACCTATTCTAGGATTTCCTGTTAATTTCAGACCCGGAACTCCACATGCTACACGGAGTTACACCTATTATCCTCCTATTTCGCATATACCCCAAGAAGCGGGTCCTCCTTTCGGAAACCGTAGCTGGGATATGACTGCTGAGATCCAGCGTTTGAATGAAACTGATGAAGGGGTTCTTTTTGCGCTTGGAACTCAAAATAGTGGGATTAGCTGGTATATAAAGGATAATCATCTAGTATTTGACTATAACTACTTTACCGATCATCATATAGTTCGTTCAGATCGGGTATTATCCACCGGAGATTTTAAACTAGGAGTACAATTTATACGAGATGGTAG
>DAOVAG010000183.1 GCA_030671165.1 Candidatus Bathyarchaeota archaeon
AAAGAGAAGCTGAAAATTAGTTGGTTGCGTCAAATATAAAAGATACTCTATTGATTGCTGAGCTTCAGGTATTTGTTCATAAATAGACCGAATTGTGTTTGAAGATGCCAAGTCTCCATAAATCATGAGTTTTGTGAGTACTGTATCGCTTTTAGGTAATGTAACGGATGCAAATTGTTGATACCATTCGATTAAGTTTTGGTCACTAGTCGTAAGACTGTAGATGTACGCAAGCTGACTAGTTATTGTTGTGTCCTCTAATGCAGCATCAGCTGTGCCATTCCAACCAATCTTAGCCATCCATCTCCACTTGACTTCATCACCGAAAAGATTTGGTCCTCCAATTGCTTGTCCTATCGTTGTAAAGACTACAACATATCCTGGAGGATTACCACGAGCACTCTTCAACTCTACTAAAGCCTGTGTTTCATTTGACATGAACATTCTACCAATTCTAGCGATTTGTGTACTATTTATAGTGCCATTATCAGCGAGTGTTATCTTTTCACCTACCACAGTTATCCAGTATCCATAATCCCACCAAGACGCAACTACAGCATCCTCTTCTAGATTCTCCTTCATCCATATGAGGGCTTCAGGCCAATCGGTAATTTGAGATCTTACTGGAATAGACGAAGAGATGAGGGTTGTAGGTGTATAAGCACTATCTACGCCTCTTGTCATTGGCCACAAAGTCAAAGTAAACAATGAAATTATGAAAATTACACTGAAAACTCTGCCGACCCTAGAGGAGAGTCGTAGTCTTCTTCTCGTAAATGATCTCTGGGTTGCAATGTCTATAAATGGGGCGAGGATTTTAACAATGGCAATCGCCCCTAAAATACACATGGCCGGAGCTAAGAGTATAGTTAATCTAATCACTGAAGCTGAAAAGTACATTGTTGTTATAGCGTAAATGACCATGAAAAGAGTATGATCTGAAATTTTCTGAAAAACGAAGAATATGCCCAAAGGGGCAAGAAATGTAAGTATCCCAAATTGATAATAATATGATGCCCACGTTGCAGGTCTGTGTTCTTGTACGGATTCTACAAGTGGGTTCACAAATCTGTAGAAAGGATTAATCACTCCGATGAACTTGGCTACAGGAAGGGTGATAAGTCCTGCATACCAAAGAATCATAGCTGTGATTCCAAGAACAAGAAAAGAGAGAGTTAAAAACATAATTCTCTTCTTTCTCAATGTAAACCGTTGAGAAAATTCAAAAAGAACCAATAATACTAAAATTCCGATAGCAGCCAGACAATCAAAATCACTCAAATAACGTAATCCAAGTCGAGGAACTGACACCGCAATTAGTAAACTCACACCCAAAAGTGCACCATAGGATGAGAGAAGACGACGGCTATATTTCCCCATTATTAATAATATGAATGTAAATAACGCAATTAAGGATAAAGGATAACGAGATGCACCCCAAGAGGCAAAGATATACCCTAAGGAAAGACCTGCAGCTACTGAATAACCTAAACTGACTTTCCAACTCTCCTTTTTATTTAATGAACGAAGGAAAAAAAATGAAAGCAACACAATACTAAAAATACCGACAGTTTCATCATCGAAAAAGCCTAAGTATGTTCTACCGATATAAGCTGGATTAAGAGCAAGGAAGAGTGCAGATAGAAGCCCAACACCATTCCCGCCAATATCTCTCCCTAAAAAATAAGCTACAATGCATGTGGCTGCTGCCATTAATACTGGAAACATGATACATACGTCTAAAATTGTTATCTGAATTCCCAAACCCGAGAGGAGGAAATATAACGCTGCACTACTGAAGGGTAGACCTGGAAAAGCTGAAAGTTCTATGTCTCTCCCAAAAGGATACCAAGATCTACTTCCAATGTCAGCTTCACCCCAAGACGCAAATCCATTTTCAGTGATATGTTCAGCCAGTGAATAATGAAAGAAGGGATCAAATTCTGATAAGGTGTAACCCCAATTTAAGGGTTGAATTCGAATTAAAACAGCTAATAAGATAATGCTAATCAAACAAATTGATAAAAACAAGCCTCCCTTTGAATTCTTAAGACCGAATTTTACAAAAATCTTAGAAAATCTCTCCTGACGAAAGAGTTTCTTAAGATTATTTCTCAATCGAGAAGACATCTATTATAACACTTTTACCGTGAGTTTATTACAACTTTTTCAGGATCGAAGATAAGTTTCTTACCACACTGAGGGCATTCTCCTCCAAATTTTTTAATTATCTCCGCTGGAGGTTTGAGGTCTTTATGATCGTATAAAACTTTTTCACATTTATTACATAATATTTTCTGTGGCAACTTTTTACCCTCATTAAGTAAAATTTCTATGAAGATTTAATATACAAATAAATACTGCTTTATGAGCATTACGAAACTTATAGAGATTTCGATAATTTTTTGGATATAATAATTTAAAGTAATGACGTTTTTTTATTCCATACACTCAAATGTATGATGTTCGTTTTTACAAATACTTTTTTAATAATAATATTAAAACATTTAGAAACAAGTCCAAAGAAAAATACATATAAAAATAGGCTTTAAATTAATTCGTGATTTAATATGCCAAGAATTCTCCCAAATTCTACTTGTCCCTCTGAAAAATTGAACATCTTAGCTATCGGTTTAGATGTGGCCTCCCTTGTTAAATCCATCAATAGGGCTGGGTATAATGCTTATTCTATTGATTATTTTGGTGACTCTGATGTAAAACGGATATGTAAGGAAAGCTTCTCAATAATCACACAGATGGAAGGAAAATCATGTGGAAGATTAGAAGATGATTTTAATCCAGAAAAACTGTTAAAACTTTTTTATAAGATGATAAAAATTCATCGAATTGATGGTATTCTTCTCGCATCGGGGTTAGAAGATTTTCATAATATATTATTATCCATTAATGATCGTGTACAATT
>DAOVAG010000043.1 GCA_030671165.1 Candidatus Bathyarchaeota archaeon
TTCCCAAAATAAAGAACTTTTTTAAAGAAACATTCAGTGTAATGATTAAATCTATTATTAATCAGGAATAATATCTCTCTTCCTGCTCTTCAAAAGTTATTCTGAGAGTCATTCCACGAATTTTTTCTGCCAATTCTTTTAACACATCATTACTCATGAAAAGTCTTCTCTGACGTCCAGGAATCACTACTCTTGTTTCAGTACTTCCATCCGGTATCCAGATTGTGTTAATTGCAAGAATTTTTGTGGGCATAAAGAGATCTTCAAGAAACATCCTAACATCTCCACTCTCCTCAAAAATTCTAATTCTCTTCCCAATGCTTTTGGAGATATCTCTTAAAATCTGACCTCTTAAAGCTAAAAGTCGTGAAGCATCTCCATTTCCAACAGCTAGTGCAATGATATTGTCTACATTATAGACATTATTTAAAACAATTTTTTGAATTGAAGAATATTTTTCTTCAAGCTTTATGAGTATTTTTGCTACTCTCATGTAAGTTTCACTTATATCTCCCGTTCTAATCTTTTCTTGGCATTTTTGACATAAGATACCGCTTTTTACACAGAAGCTACAAAGTCGCATTCTCATTTGAATTCTCCTCCAAAACTAAGTTTACAGATTACACTTTACCATCAGATAAGTAAAGTCGCATTCTCCTTATTTTTAAACAGATTTCACGAAACTCTCCCCACCACATATTGTTCTAATTAGCGATAGAATTTATCTTTTGGTCTCTCCATCATTGAATATTGAGTTACATTTACGTCCTATAGTTAGATTTTAATCTATTGTTCACATTTACATTTCTAGTTTATAACAGAGTATAAATAGGTTTTTTTATCTGAATCATTTCCCGTTATTAATACTGAATTATATACAAATGCATAGAGATTAAACCAAATTATTCTTTAGAGCCTGTCGAAATGTTAAGTAAGTATTACTTCCTAAAGCTCTTGAACTTAATTGGTTGAAATCATCAATTAGGTTTTATGAGAGTTCCAAGTGCGTCTCCTTTAATAACTCGAAGAATATTTTCCGGTTTTCTACCATCAATTATCCAAGATGGTATTTTTGATCGTTCAACAATTTTTATTGCGACTGGATCAAAGAGTTGATAACTCCCCGCTGAAAGCTTACCAGCTAAAACTAGTTTTAACAATTTATTTGTAGATACTATGTTGAGCTTCTTAGCCATTGTACTTTTCTGTGGATCTTCCGTATAGACTCCATCAACATCTGTAGCATTGATAAACAAATCAGCTCCAATTGCTTCAGCTGATAGGATCCCCACAGCATTTGTTGATTGACCTGGTAGCAGACCACCCAGAACAACTATCTTCCCTATCTCAAAAGCCTTTTTTAAATCCATAATATTCTTTGGCGGTTCAGGATATGCATCACTTCCAAGCGATGTAATGAGGAGTAAAGCATTTAACCTTGAAACTTCTATTCCGAGAAGATCACATACAAGTTCAGAGCCACCAAGCTCTCGAGCAACTGTAATATATTTTCTTGCTTCTTCTCCACCACCACTAATAATGACTACTTTGTGGCCCTCTCCACTAAGTTTTCTAAACAATTTCGTGTATTCTAAAATTATTTTTGATCCTAATTTTGAAGGGAAAATATGTCCCCCGATCTTTATAACTATCTTCAAAGTCAACAACTCAATATTTATAATTCTTATAATTTAACTGTTAAAAAAATATATTTCCCTTCTGAATTTAAGCTTATTTTAAGGATTGCATAAAAAAGCATTTAATTGTGAAGAAATAAATATAATTTCGGAGAAATTAGGGATTGTCTAATAGAAAAGTTCAAGTATCTATTGTGGTAGGCCTGTTTCTATTTCTCATGGGAATGATCTGTCAATCTTATTACTTCTTCTCTCGAGATAATTGGACCTGGATTTATCCATATATCGATTTTGTCATACCGTTAATTACTTTTGGATTTATCTTAATTATAACAGGTATTACGCTCTCAAACGTTAAATATATCCCTATTAATCCTGAACATGAAAAAAAACGTTAAACTCATAGAATGATTCTAAGAGTTACAGTTTCACTATCCAAATAAATAAATCATCTCGTTTTTTTGTAATTATTCTAAAGATATCTGATAAAAATTAATTTTTAAAGAAATTAAGGGATCAATTAAAGAGTTTAATCATTAGAACTGAATTATATGTTAGGCGAAGTAATAAGAATATGTTAAACATTGCTTATTATCAACAAATTAATCCGATTTCACCACTAATATTGAGATAATTTTCACTTGTTTTTATAAGCCACTTCTTACTTATGATGTGTGAATCCTCTCTTATTGAATTGGAGTATGATCTATTTGGCTGAAAAGAAAAGTTCTCTTTTAAGATTCCGTCTGGAAAGAACTCTAAAGATTCTAGCTTCTAAAGAAGGACAGCATACCGAACTTATCAGCCTTTACATTCCACCAGATAAGCAAATAAGTGATGTGACTAATACCTTACGAGAAGAACATAGTACAGCTTCAAACATAAAATCTAAATCTACTCGAAAGAACGTTATGGAAGCTATAGTTAAAGTTATCCAACGCTTAAAATTATTTAAAAGACCACCACTAAACGGCTTAGTTCTATTTTGTGGAGCTATCCCCCAAAATGGTGTTGGTAGTGAGAAGCTAGAAATCTATGTGATAGAACCTCCTGAACCAATAAATTTGTATTATTATCGTTGTGACCAAAACTTTCACCTAAAACCTCTTAGAGACATTTTAACGGAAAAAGAAACATATGGCATATTTCTTATTGATGGAAATAGTACGACTATTGCTACACTTAAAGGACGTACGTTAAACATTGTTAAAGAGTATAATTCAGGTTTATCAGGGAAACATAGGCGAGGAGGTCAATCACAAAGACGTTTTGAAAGATTACGGGAGACACAGGTAAATGATTATTACAAACGTGTTGGTAACCATGCAAATAAAATATTTCTAGAGATTCAGGGTTTAAAAGGCATAATCCTCGGTGGACCTGGGCCAACGAAACAAGATTTTGAGAGTGGTGAGTATTTACATTACACTTTAAAAAAGAAAATTCTTTCAATTGTCGATACAGCATACACTGGAGAGGGTGGGATTGAAGAAGTTGTGGAGAAATCTGCAGATATCTTGAGAGAAGTCCGTTATGCTGAGGAGAAGCGACTTATTCAGAGTTTTCTTTACGAACTGGGTCATGATACCGGACTTGTTACATATGGTGAAAAGGAAGTTCTGAAAGCCCTAAACAAAAGTAATGTTAGGACAGTTCTTATCTCTAATAGTTTTGATTGGAAACGCGTTACATTAGAATGTTCCATTTGCAACCACCTTTGGCGTAACACACTTAAGAATAAAAGAATGCAAAGAGATGATAAGATATTTGAGAAAAGATCCTGCCCTCAATGTTCTTCTATTAACCCGAACGTAAAGGAGATTCAAGACATCTTTGAAGAAATTGTAGAACTCGCTGATCATGTGAATGCAGAAGTTGAAGTTATCTCCAATGAAACCGAAGAAGGGGTCGAACTTGAGAGTTTCGGTGGGATAGCTGCAATATTGAGATATAAAATGCTATAGGACACAATGCGCTTTATTTTGTATTATTCCAATTTTACTTTAAAAGTATCCTCTTCATTATACGAAATCTCCTCAATATGGAGAATACGCTTGATTTCTCCTTCCCCTTCTTGTAAAGTTTGGATGATTGATTTCTGAGTATTTATAACGATCTTTTTTACAGATTTACTCAGAGGTATACCTGCATTAGATTTCTCACTTCTTATCTTTGCAATAGCATTCATAATAATGTCTCCTTTTTCTTCACATTCCCTATCTCGTTGTAACCTTGCACTATCAGGCCATTCATCTCCATGAATAGAGAGAACTTCACTTTTGAACAAAATATGATTTATCTCTTCTGTGATATGTGGACATATAGGTGCAAGAAGGTGTGTACATTCCAACAATATTTTGTGAAGGGTATAGATCGCGGCTGTGTAATTCTCATCACTCAATTTAGTATAAAGCCTATATTTAACTGCTTCAAGGTATTGATCACAGAATATATGCCAGAAAAATTCCTGAATCTTGTCGAGAGCTATATGAAATTGATGCGTATCCATCGCCTTTGTCACAATATCTATTACATCGATAAGTTTTGCAATTATCCATCGGTCTAGTGTTGTCAGTTGCTTTGAATCTTTAGGGCAAGTTTCATAGTCCTTGATAAAGCGAAATGCAAACCTAGAAGCTGACCAATATTTTTGGAGAAACGCTTTATTATGTTTTACTGCTTCCCATTTAAAGGGGAAATCTGATCCAATGGTTAACGAGAGTAAAGCTTGTCTTAGTGAATCAGCCCCCATATCATCCAGATGCTCCTCTGGATTGATCACATTTCCCTTAGACTTTGACATATTCGTACCGTCTGGACCTAAGATCATTCCATGGATAAGAGCTTCATTGAAGGGGCGCTTTTTCGCTAGCATTAGACAACGTAGAGTAGTATAGTATAACCAAGTTCGGATTATATCGATACCTTGTATCCTAATATTTGTTGGATATGCTTTGTTAAAGTAGTCATCATTGTTGAAATATCCAGAGATTATTAGTGGAGTTATGCTCGAGTCTACCCAACAATCACATACATCCGATGAAGGATAAATCTTATTTGAGGCACATTTTGGACACTTATCAATTGGAGGTTTTTCTTTCTCTGGTTCTATGGGAAGTTCATCTTCTAAAGCTGGAATTATTTCATTACATTCATCGCAATACCAAAAGGGAATCGGTGTTCCATACACCCTTTGTCGAGATATTATCCAATCCCACTCAATACTATTCACCCAATTAAGAAGCCTTTGAAACATGTGTTCTGGAAACCATGCCATTTCATCACAGGCTTTTATTACCTCTTCTTTGAAGGGTTTACTCTTTATGAAAAATTGGGTTTTAACTAGAAACTCTACAGGAGCCATACAATCAGATCTTTCGATATGAGAAAGAACCTTGTGATCAATCTCCTCTTTTTTGGATAATAATCCCGCATTTTTTAAATCTGAGATTATTTTTCCTCTTGCTTCTGAGATCTTAAGGTTAGAATATTTACCAGAGTTTACAATTCTTCCGTGTTCATCAACAACTTTTAAAATATCTAAACTGTATTTCTGTTGCCATCGGATATCTTGATCATCACCAAAAGTACAAATCATGACAACCCCTGTCCCAAAATCCATATTAACCTGCTGATCGGAAAGTATCGGCACATTTCTCGAAAATAAAGGTATCTCAACCTCTTCACCCACTAGACTCCTATATCTCTCATCTTCTGGGTGAACGACTAATGCTTGGCAAGCAGAAATTAGCTCTGGCCGTGTTGTCACAATTTCAACATAGGCCTTCTTATGGAGAAACTTGATAAAAAACAGAAACCCCTTTTTTTCGATATAACCCAATTCCGCTCGAGATAAAGCAGTCTCACAATTTGGACACCAATGAATTGGAAACGCTTCTCGATATATTAACCCATTCTTAAAGATTCTAAGTAGACTCAGTTGAACATTTCGCCAATAGTCTTTATCCATTGTTCTATACTCAAATTGTTCCCAATCAGGTCTATAACCCAACTTAAACATGGTCTTCTTCATCTTTGTTATCATTTGTAACGTCCATTCAATGCACTTCTGCTTGAATAATTTCTCGTTCTTTCGCGAAATATTCCATTTATTTTGTACTTTAAGTTCTGTTGGTAATCCTTGGCAATCCCATCCTTGTGGTAGAAGAACATTGTAACCTCTCATTCTCTTATATCGAGCGATTGTATCTGCAATACTAATCCAATAGGCTTGACCGAGATGTAATTCACCTGAAGTGAAAGGGGGTGGTGTATCAATAACATATACTGGGTGTTCAGTATCCTGTTTATTAAACTTGAAAGCAAATTTGTAAACATCAGGTTTTTGCCAATAACGCTGCCATTTTTCCTCTATTTCTTTAGCATTGTATCTCTTTTGAAATCCTTTTCCGTTTTTTAAATTCTTAGACAGAACATTCACCCTTCATAATTAATTGTGAAAATAGACTTACATTCCCAAATTTAACATTAAAGCTTCTTTCTGAAATAACTTCACTTCCTGAAAAAGTTATTCAAAAACTATTTGAGTTCCGAATAAGCGATAATGATTATCTCCAGTTCATTTTAAATCTATATCTTTTAACACATTTTCAGGATAGATATGCCTTTTTGTAAATCTCCCTTAGATCTATATTATAGATATTAAAAAATCTTTTTTTCAGAATTACTTATAATTTTCCTTTTCTATTAACATACATTCATATTTATTAACCGACAAACAGGAAAACAACTTGTATAAGAAAGCGTTAAGGGATTATCACGTTCATTCTCTTCACTCAATTGATAGTCAATCCACGATTTCTGCGATTTGTCAGAAAGCAATTGAATTGGAAACAAAAGAGA
>DAOVAG010000037.1 GCA_030671165.1 Candidatus Bathyarchaeota archaeon
AATTTGTTTCGCCATGATATCTTTGTGTCTTCTAAGCTTCTCACAAACAATAGGATCCCAATGATCAAGGGAAACACTGATCAGATACAAACCTGCATCCTTCAGATCCTTTAGTGTACGTTTATTCACCGTCCCATTAGTTGTCATAGTTGTAATAAGACCTAAATCATTAGCATATTTTACAATCTCGACTACATTAGGATGAAGAGTGGGTTCCCCTCCCGTCATGTAGACTACTAAAAATTTGTTAGATGCTAAGAAGTCTAAGATTTTTTTGGCGTCAGATAAACTGATCGACTCTGGCTCACGTCTGTGCATATCACACATTTCACATTTACAGTTACATCTACTTGTCAAAGCAAAGACAGCTGTTTTTTTATAGCCCTTAAGAAATCGTATGGAAGCATTCTTAAGGGTCGTCATTTAAGCTTACACCTTTTTTTGTGTCAGTATCAGAAGATGATTCCACTATAAGGCTTTTGGTTGAGAGCAGAAACTTCATATGTAAATTAACTAAAAAAAATCAACACTTAAAAATAACTATTTTTTTATCGAATTAAACCATCAAATAGGTTTGAAAATAACATTCTAACAATTCTCAATTGGCTTCCGAGATCTAATATGAATTTACTTTTACCCTTACGCCTTAAATATTTTATTGGAACTTCGGCGATTTTAAAGTTATGATTGAAAGCTTTAATATTCATCTCAGCTTCTATCTCAAATCCATCTGACTCTAAGTTAAGCCTCTCAAAATCAATCTTTCTGATAGCCCGCATTCCATCAAGTGGGTCCTCCAGAGCTATACCAAAAAAAGAAAATAATAAATTCGTTAATTTAGTAGAGAAATAGACATATAATTGCCCAACTCGTTTACTTTTTACCTTCTTGAGAAAGGGTACAATATTACCTATTACAAGATCATGATCCTCTAACAAATCTATAAATTTAGGAATAGCATCTGAGGGGTAAGTACCATCACCATCAATGAAAATCAAAAACTCCCCCCGAGCATAATCAGCTCCAGACCGCATTGCTGTTCCTTTACCCTTCTTCTTCTCTATTAAAATCTTTGCATTAGTCTTCTCCACTTCTGAAGTTGTATTATCATCCGATAAACCATCGACAACTATGATCTCAGAATATGCTTTAATATACTCAGGGATCTCTTGAATAGTATCCTTTATACCCTTCTCCTCATTCAGCGTAGGAATGATTATTGAGATCTTTGGCATATATCGCTTATCACTCAGAGTCATCGATGAACCCTTTAATTAATTCTACTTTAGATCAAAAAAGTAAGAAAAAGATCTATAAATATCTATATATCAATTCGTAAATATTGAATGAGTTAAATCATGTAAGCAGATTAACTTCTATTTGGCTTAGGTTTCTCTTCTTCACTGTTTGAATTTAATTAGGCATCCCAGAAGAATTTACCGTTCTCCTGAACAACAAACCCGTCCATAATTATTTTACCAATTTTCATAGTCTTGATCATATCCCAATGAATTGCGCTATCATTAACCCCCAGACATTCCTTGTATGATCTTCCAATGGCAAGGTGTATCGTATCACCAATCTTCTCATCAAAGAGAATATTTTTAGTAAATTTTTTGATACCTCTGTTGGTTCCGATGCCAAGTTCTCCCAATCGCCGAGAACCTTCATCAGTTTCTATCATGCTCTTCAGTAATTTCTCATTTCGATTGGCAGAGTAATCTACGATCTTTCCTCGCTCAAATGTCAGTTTTATCCCTTCAACCTCGTTACCATAAACAACTGACGAGAGATCAAAAAATATCTCTCCTTCAGCTGAATTTTCGATAGGTGCTGTGAAGACTTCTCCCCCCGGAACATTGTGGGTTGGTCCTCCAACTATAGAATTCCGCCCATTAATAGATAGTGTAAGATCAGTATCTTCACCAATGAGTCTAACTTCGTTGGTTTCATCCATAATCTCTTTTAGCTTCTTCATTATCTTTATCTGTTCATCCCAATCGATCAGAATAGCTGAGTAAACGAAGTCCTCATACTCCTTAAGTGACATCTCAGCATCTTGGGCATAACCTGCAGTGGGATACTGTGTAAGACACCAGCGTTTACTCAGTCTTTCCTCTTGAAGCTTCTTTAAAGTTTTAGAACGAAGACTAATCCTCTTGGGATTTACATTACTCAAACTCTTAGTGTTGATGTTCGATCTTATCGAGATTATAACATCCGAAGCTTCAACGAGGTTAAAGTAGTGTTTAGGCATTGTCGTGATGGTTTCATCATCTGCAATTTCGTAGAATCCTCGCGTTGCCTCTGAAGGCGTGGAAATGATTAGTGGATGACCTCCAACGTGAACTACTTCTTTATATATCTCTGTAGCTAGATCTTGTCCTTCGTCAATGATTTGGATGATTACGTTATCTCCTCTTTTTACCTTGGTGGAAGTGTGAACTATTAACTTAGCGAAATCATATAACCTACTGTCCAATTTGCATACCTTCAAAATTTGATTTATCTACTAGAGATTTGAATGTTTACCTTTTAATAAAAAAATATATGTATTAATAACAGTCAATAATTGAATATTGCCCACATGAAGTAGAGTTTTTTATACACCGGTGAGTTGGAAAGATGATATAGATATATTTTAAGATGGGTACTAAGTAATCCTTATTCAACATATTTCTTCTACAGATAATGCCAAGGTTACTAAAAACACTTAATTTTAGATAAGTAATATCAACGGTTCAACGTCTCCCCAATACCCTTCTTTAAAAGGAGACTTATCTTTTCAGCATCAGCTTTTCCCCGAAGTTCTTTCATTATTATGCCCATTAGTGGTCCTAAAGCGGTTATTCTTCGTTTCCGAATGATGTCTTCATTATCTCTGATTACACGATCTACTATCTCCTTTAACTTTTTTTCAGTAACCATTCTGAGACCTAATGCTTTTATTGCATCATCTAAGGTGACATCTTCATGCTTTACCATCCAGACTAAGATCTCTGGAATCGCTTCCTTGGCAACATTTCCTGAGTCGATAAAAGAAAATAGATCTTGAATTATCTCTTCTGATAGAATGTTAACATCTATACTGTCTCTCTGCATGCTTCTAAAGGTCTCTGTTAACGTCGCTGCGATAAAAGAGGGGGAGATTCTCGTGGTACTTGCGACAGTTTCAAATACTTCACTGTAATCCGAGATGAGTACTTGATCGGCCAGTTTCTTATTAAGACCATATTTCTTCATTAGGTTGGAGAGTCTGACCTCTAAGGATTCTGGAAGAGTTTCCTTAAGCCTTTTTAAATACTCCTTGGTAATTGGAACCGGGGGTACGTCTGTCTCTGGATACATCCTGGCAGCGCCGGGGCGTGGTCTTAAGTAATGGGTTATTCCATCAGGGAATAGCCCTCTTGTCTCGCTGGGTATATGCTTTAAGGCTTGTTTAGCCCTATTTAGAACGGCATTTAATGCATTATAAACATTTTCAGGTTTATCAGCTACTAAAACAATCGCGTCATTATCATAAATTTTGAGAAATGATTTAAGCTCCATAACCTCGTCTTCAGTTATACCATAAGCAGGTAACTCATCTGTATGGAAAATTCCTCCTACCCCACCCAAGAATTTAGCATAGTCAGAAAGCTCAGTCCCAAATCTCAAGCCAGAGGTTAACTCAATTCCTAGGAGACCAGAGAATTTGGGAAGTACTGCAGCTAATACAGTCTGTTCTTTTTCAATAGCTTTCTTTATGACTTGACATTTTGTTTTTTTGAAGATCTTTTCCACATTCTTGAAGGTGTATATGAAATCTTCTTCTTTGGCTCCTCTACTTGCCAATTCTTTTACAATTTTTAGCAAGGTTAGCTGTCTTTGAACTTCATGCGTAATAACCTGTGGAAGAATTTCAAGATCCTGAACCCCTTTAACTTCTATTAAGGCTCCGTCTTGAATAGAGATGTTAACATCTTGTCTAATCGTGCCCAAACCTCTCTTCACTTTCCCTGTTGCTTTGAGGACTCTACCAATTGCTAAAGCAACTTTCCCCGCTTCTTCAGGTGATGTAATAACGGGTTCAGTTACAACTTCAATGAGGGGAATACCGAGGCGATCTAGTCTATAATAACCAGTTAGACGATCCTCTTTGATCTTTCTGCAAGCATCTTCTTCAAGGCACACGATTTGCAGTGGTATGTTTTTATCGCCAATTTTTATCATACCGTTTAAAGCTATAACTGCAGTTCGTTGAAACCCAAATGTTGTGCTGCCATCGATAACCACTTTGCGCATCACATGTGTCTCGTTTATTGGAGACGCATGAAACATGAGAGCGATAGTTAAGGATGTCTCAAGCGCTTCTCGATTAAGTTCATGAGGAGGTTCCTCGTTTAAGCCGGAGGCTTTAGAAGTCTCCGTCTGCTTCGACAAGACACGTAGTGTCTCGATATCCCTCATAAACGATCGTTTTTCCCTTCGTAAATTCGAAAAGTGCCGCTGGATCGATCTCTCCTAATTCACTTTGTGTTGGACGGAGTCGTCGCACGAAAGTGAAGTCAGGGACATCTTTACGGAGAACCGAAAGACAATTACAAAACAGCTTGCGTTCAGTATCTAATTGCTTATGGATATGCTCGACTACGCTTGAGATTAAGCATAATTTTCGAGTCCAATCTTTAATCCAACCTTTGCATAATCAATAGTATCAATCATAATTCAGCCACCTATTGCTTTTTTTATACACCTCACTTGACTCAACTATTTGACAACTATTTATATCTTCCATAATAAAACTTCTTTCTAATGTATAGTTCACTCAATACAATCGGTTTAACCAATTGAAGATACTCTTCTAGCTATGCAGTAAATGAAAAATAGAGGTAGAGAAAACTATAACTTGATGAAAATGTCGGAGAATATTAAGATCTATACGAGAAGCTCAGGTGAAGTATCAGCTGAAATCTCGTTAGAAAGGAATCCAAAAACTGCAAAAGCAATTCTTGACGCATTGCCTATTTATGCGAAAGCTAACAAGTGGGGAGATGAGATTTATTTTAGAATATCAGTTAGTTTACCTGAAGAGAACGCTCAACAGAATGTTGAAATTGGTGATCTTTGTTACTGGCCTCAAGGGAATGGTTTTTGCATTTTCTTCGGTAGAACTCCAATCAGTACAAGTAGTAAACCAAAGGCGGCAAGTCCTGTAAATGTTTTCGGGAGAATTCTGGAAGACCCAATAGTGTTTAGGAAAACAAAAAGTGGAGAAGAGATTCGGATAGAAAGGAAGTAAATTCTTTTAAGTGAGAAAAAAGGTGAGACTAAGAAAATACTACTTAATATTAAGAATGAGATAAGAATCATAAAATGTTGATAACGAACGAATTTTTAGAGAATAATTAATTTACTAAAGCCTTATTTTTCGTAGAGCGTTCTTTCTGAAAATTCTCCAGCGATGTTTAACATGAGTAGTTTTTTAGCTTCCTCTATATCTGTTGTCTGGCTAAAGATCCACATCATCTTAACTAATGCGGTCTCTGGAAGCATATCTTTTAAGGGAATCACACCTATCCTTTGAAGATCTATCCCTGTATCATAAACATTCATGTTGACTCGCCCCCATACACACTGGGAAGTCATACCGAGGAGAAGACCTTGCTCAACAGCTTTTCTGATCTGGGGGAAGAGATGGTCTCCAACATGACCTAGACCTGTTCCTTCGAGCACTAATCCAAAGTAACCATGATCCATATACCAGTCGATTATATTCGGATTTAGTCCAGGATAAAACTTCAATAATCCAACCTTTCTCTCAAAATTAGAGTTAATAATAAGTTGTTTGTTAGGGTCTCTCCTTGAATAATCTTCCAGAAGGGTAATTTCTTCTCCTTTAATCCTTGCAAGAGGTCCTATATTTATTGATTTGAATGCATCCCTCCGGCTTGTGTGACACTTTCGAACTCTAGTGCCGCGATGTAGTACAGTAGTTGTATCAGATGATGTTTCATGCATACCGACCATTACCTCGGCTATAGGCGTCCTCGCAGCAGCTTTTACAGCATTTATCAGATTTAATGCTGCATCTGAACTGGGACGATCCGAGGATCTCTGAGAGCCGACAAAAATTACTGGAACTGGAAGGTTTTGTAATGCGAAACTTAAAGCTGCTGAAGTGTAAGCCATAGTATCTGTTCCATGACAAATGACGACTCCGTTGACTCCCATTAGGATGTGCTGTGCAACTGTTTGAGCTAATTTAGTCCAATGGGAAGAGTGAACATTTTCACTTAAAAGAGAAAAAAGAATCTTAGTTTTAATATTCGCTATCTTTGATAATTCTGGGACAACAGTTAAGATGTCATCAGATGTTAACGCGGGGTGAACTGCCCCTGTTCGGTAATCTACTCTACTAGCTATCGTCCCACCAGTGCTTATTATGGTGACCGTTGGCAATTCTCTTTTCTCTTTTGGTTGGTAAGGAAGCTTATAGGTTGGTTTTGCACCAGTTCCAACTTTCATGACCACCATCTCATGATGAATCTTTATTCCGATGTTGTATCCATTTTTAAGTTTTAGAACTATATGGTTATCATCTGCTAATTCGTATCGAGGCATGAGAGTTCCCTCGAAAACCTCCTCATTTCGTGTGATCCGGATAATATCTCCAATTTGGAGATCTGCTTTCATCAGAAACTTGAGCACATTTCCTTTGTAGCCTGATAATTCTGCGCACATATTCATACCTTTCCTCAGAAATACAATTGGAATAAGCATTATTTAACTATAAAAGATGGAGAAAGAAGATAACAGTGTCCATCGAAACATAATTCTTGAAAAAGATAACATATTGAGGTAATATGTTCCAATCACTAAATTACACAATCTTAGTAACCCATTAAGTCCTTAACTATAAGTTTTAATTGCTAAAAACAGGGTTGTATCTGAAGTCTTAATTATTTCAAATATTAAGTGTAGTAGGAGTAGGTAGGTTTTTCAGACATAACCTAAATTATATTGGAGGATTACAAGTAAAGAAGCTTGAAGTGAAATGAAATGAGTTCAAGTGAAACTGAAACAACTCAAGTATTTAAAAAAGCTTGCCTTGAAATCATAAAGGGATTGATGGATATTCCTTCTCCTAAAAAGAGAGATGTTAATAAGCAAAAGGTGAAAGTTTGCCGTAAATTTAAAGTCAAATATCCATCTAATTCTGAAATCATAAAATATCTTA
>DAOVAG010000169.1 GCA_030671165.1 Candidatus Bathyarchaeota archaeon
GTCAATACCTTGTGTTATATTATTCTATCATTTAAAGTTGTAAACAGAGATGTAAAATCTATAATTATTAATCATTTAATAACAAGAGATTTATCGTAATCTACATAACTTAAAGAAAAAGTTTACTATAAAATAAGTCGAATAAACTAATTTAATTACCCCTTTTGTAAGATTGAAAATAATACTTCATTGTAATAGTTCAGAAATCGTAAAAAAAATATTAACTAGAAGAATCATCTAAGATGAAAACATGATATTCGATAGAGAAGCAATATTCTATTGATCAATAAAATGTATTAGATTAAATAAGTATTTAAGAACTCTGATTACCAATATTCAAATTCACATTAAGAGAGGGATAGAAATTATCCAATAATAAACCTACAAACAGAAGAGATTACTACGAAATACTCGAAGTATCTCGAAGTGTTACAAAGAAAGAGATAAAAAATGCTTATCGTAAACTAGCATTAAAATATCATCCAGATAGAAATAAAACACCTGAAGCTGAAGAAACCTTCAAAGAAATATCAGAAGCTTATGCAGTTCTATCGGATGATGAAAAACGTAGACAATACGACACGTATGGACACGCTGGAATAGGTTCAAGATATTCCTCAGAAGATCTCTTCAGAGGGGCAAACTTTGACGAAATTTTTAGAGATGTTGGATTTGGAGGGTTTGATATCTTTAACACTTTCTTTGGCAATCGAAGAGCTCAAAGATATGGAGTCCAAAGAGGAGCTGACCTCAGATATGATATGGAGATAACTTTAGAAGACGTCGCTTCAGGATTGGAAAAAGAGATTAATGTATCTCGAAGAGAGAATTGTGAAGTATGTAATGGGAGTGGTGCAGAACCTGGAACCCAACCTAAACAATGTCAGCAATGTAAAGGAACAGGTCAAATACAGCACGTACGGTCCACAGGTTTTGCCCGATTTGTTCAAATCACAACATGTAATGTATGTGGAGGAAAAGGAAAAATTGTTGAATCTAAATGCAAAAATTGTCGCGGGAGTGGCCTTGTATCTAAAACTCGAAAGATAAAGGTGAAAATCCCCAAGGGCATTGAAAGTGGTTCAAGGTTAAGATTGAGCAGACAAGGAGAAGCAGGAGGACAAGGTGGACCTTCAGGCGACTTGTATGTCGTGGTTTATGTAAAACAGCATAAAATCTTTCAGAGAAGTAATAGTAACATCATTACTGATATCCCTATTGGATTTACGCAAGCTACTCTTGGAGCTGAGATTAACGTACCTACATTAAAGGGAAAAGTTAAACTTAGAATTCCGAAGGGTACACAGACGCATACTATTTTTCGATTAAAGGGTAAAGGTTTACCGCGTTTACATGGTTATGGTCGAGGTAATGAACTCATCAAAGTTATTATACAGACGCCTAAAAAGTTGACATCTAAACAAAAGCAACTATTAACTGAATTAGCAAAAGAACTAGGTGAAACTACACCTGAGAAGAAGGGATTTTTCAAGTAGAGTTACTGATTGTAGTTCGAGTTGTATTAAGTATTAACAACTATAAGAATTGAAACATACTGGATGAGTAAATAAGAGATAATACATTATAATGAACAAAAACTTGGTAGATGGTATTTTACAATAAACAATAAGTAACAATAATTGAAAGAAAAATAAATGAAATTGTAGAATCGCAGAGTCAAATAAAACCGAATAGTATATTTTTAAACATTATGTAATAACAAGATGAGATGTGGATACGATATACAAGTAGAAACCAAGTTGTAATAATCTTTTTATCTAAGACAAATACTAGTAAAAAGGAATTGGGGTTAATTTACTCAAGATAAAATGGTGAGATAAACAAGGAGAATGGATGAGTATCTTTAACATAAATGATGATACTTATTATTCTTAATACAAGTAATATCAAGGAGGAAATGAATTGACAATTGAACAAGGAGATTTTATTCGCATAGAGTACACGACTACGATCAAAGAAACAGGAGAACTTTTTGATACAACATTAGAAGAAAAAGCAAAGAGTGAAAAAATATACAAGGAAAATGGAATCTATGAACCGATGCTTGTTGTTGTGGGTGAAGGTTGGGTTCTAAAAGGACTTGATAATTCCCTTCTAGATCTAGAAGTAGGTAAGGAAGCAATAATTGAGATTCCTCCTGAAAATGGATTTGGGCTTAGAGATCCAGCTAAGATCCGTTTAATCCCTGTACGAAGGCTCCGGAAGAAGAATATTGCACCTTACATAGGTGCTCAAGTAGAAATAGATGGTAAACTGGGAATTGTTAGGTCTGTTGGAGCTGGGCGTGTTCAAATTGATTTTAATCCACCTTTAGCAGGAAAAACTCTAATTTATAAATTGACGGTAAAGGAGCAGATTAAGAGTAAAAAAGAGAAAGCGAAGGCACTGATCCATAGAAGAATTCCTTCCGTTAATATTGAAAAGTTTAAGATAAAAATATCAGCCAAAAATTTTACAGTAGACTTTCCTGAAGATGCTTTTTATCTGGAAGGTATACAATTTATCAAACGGGGTATTTTATCAGATCAACAAAAGTTTTTTCCAAAAATTGAGAAAACAACGTTTACAGAGACCTTTATAAAAGAAAAAATTACTCAAGAAACCGTTGAAGCTTCACAAGAACAAGAGAACGATTCAAAGGACACTTGACCGGATCTTTAACACTAAGAATCTTACATTTATCACCAGTCACAAAACCTAAAGGTACACATTTTGTATAACTTTGACATGAAACATTCTGACATTCCTGAGACTTGAATGTAATAATTCCAGAGGGAAAGGCAAGTCTTGTGTCTATATTTACATCAAGATCTGGTTCTGAAACCTCAACAACTTGAACACCGTCCTCATGGACTCTACAAGGAAAAAATTTATTCCTTCTCTTCATTACTTTGTAAATTCTACCAGGTTCTAAATTACTCATACAAATCTTATAAAGTTCGCATTCCTCACATTCCTCTAGAGACCCTTCATGTATAAATGAGAATCCCATTTTAGCCTGTTTTAAACCCACAAAAGTTATTTTATGTTTAGGATCAATACTCATGGATACTAACCTTCCTAATCTATGACTCCT
>DAOVAG010000030.1 GCA_030671165.1 Candidatus Bathyarchaeota archaeon
GAAATCCTCTCAAATTTCGGGATTCTACAAACTCTCTTTAGAAGAGCGATTGAAAATTGTAAAAGACTTCGCAAACCTAACGGAGGAAGAAGAGAAACTCATTAAGAATACAGGAGCATTAAAGCCTGAAATTGCAAATCATATGATAGAAAATGTCATAGGTACGATAGCGATTCCGATAGGGATTGCAGTAAATTTCCTAATCAATGGTAAAGATTACTTAATTCCAATGGCTATCGAAGAACCGTCTGTTGTCGCAGCAGCTAGTTACGCAGCCAAGATAGCGAGAAAAAGAGGAGGGTTCAGAGCAAGCAGCACGGAACCTATTATGATTGGACAAATTCAAGTGGTTAATGTTAAAAACGTTTCTGCAGCTAAAACTGCACTATTAAAGGCTAAAGATGAAATTATCAAAAATGCAAACGAACAAGACCCCATCCTTGTCTCATTAGGCGGGGGTGCTAAGGATTTAGAAGTAAAAATTTTAGACACAGAAACTGGCCCAATGATTATAGTTGAACTTTTGATAGATTGTAGAGATGCCATGGGAGCAAATGCAGTAAACACGATGACTGAAGCTGTAGCTCCAATTGTTGAAAAAATTACAAAAGGGCGAGTTTACTTACGTATCTTGTCTAATTTAGCTGATAGACGTTTAGTTAGGGCTAGTGTACTCATTGATAAGGATGTTGTGGGTGGTGAAGAGGTCGTTGAAGGTATTATTCAAGCCTATACATTCGCGGTAGCTGATCCTTACAGATGTGCAACACATAATAAGGGAATTATGAATGGAATAATCTCGATCGTATTAGCTACAGGTAATGATCATCGAGCAGTAGAAGCAGGAGCTCATGTTTACGCTGTTAAATCAGGAAAATATACTCCTTTAACTGTTTGGCAGAAGAACAAAGATGGTGATCTAGAAGGTAGTATTGAGTTACCAATGGCCGTTGGGATTGTAGGTGGAGCCACAAAGGTGCATCCAATTGCTAGAATTAACATAAAAATTTTAGGTGTAAAGACATCTACTGAATTGGGGGAAGTCATAGCCGCTATAGGTTTAGCACAGAACTTAGCTGCGTTGAGGGCTCTAGCTGCGGAAGGTATTCAGCGGGGGCATATGGCCTTACATGCTCGAAATATTGCTATCGAAGCAGGAGCCACTGGAGATTTAATTTATGCCATTGCTAATAAGATGGTTGAAGAGAAAAACATTAGACGGGATAGAGCAAGGCAATTAATGGATAGGTTGGGAAAGAGAGGAACTTTTTAAGGTTTTATCTTTTAACGATATCAGAGAGAAGAAAAAGAATTGTTACAAAAGCTAATAGAGCCCGTTTGATAAATCGGGACTAAAATTCAAATGCTATGAAGAAGAACAGAAGACAAAAGTACTGTTGTGAGTACTCCTATTGAAAAATCATTGCTGGATATTTTAGTTGTTATTGTTAAGTGAACCATTTGAATACAATTGATTTCTGTTAAATTAGAAAGAATAGCATGAATTCAAACAACATATAGGCAATAAATCCAACGATACAAGTTAAAATGGCATTAACAGTTGAGAAATCTAAGGCTTGTCTTACAGCAATTGCCATAGCTGCCAATCCCCAAATTCCAATAACAAAAGAGATCACCCCTCCGAGAAATGGTATGAAGCTAAAGATGAGTAGAATTCCTGGAGCATCTGAGAAACCTATTGTTCGGAGAAGCTCGCCATACGTGGCGATGCCACCAAAAACCTTCGTACCTATGATATATGTGATGAAAGACCAGATCAACCAGCCTACGAGAGATAAAATGAGGCCAGAGATTAAACTAGCAATGATAATTGAGGGCTCTACTCCAAGCATAGCTATGCTTGCAGCGCTACCGATTCCAGAGCTGATACTAGCAATTACTACAATAAAAAGAGCCTGGAGGGTGGCGGTCTCATCATTTTCCACCTCATCATATAAAGTAGAGTCTAGTCTAGCAGCACGGATCATTCTCTCAACGATACTAGTAGATGCGGGGGGTAGTGGTGTCTTGATTGGTTCTTGTTTTTCTACTGGAATTCCACAATAAGGACAAAAACCGGCATCTTCAGGGATTTCATTCCCACACTTAGTGCAGAAAGCCATCTAATAATCACAAGCGCTAAAGATGTCCTTCTACTATATTAATTCTTTTATTAATTCTTCAGGAATAATGTAAAAATGGTTTTTTAAAAAGATTAGAAACCTGAAAAAGGTGATAGAATATTTTTATTACTGGAAATTGAGGGATAAAGATAAGTCATGAGAATTTGACTAATGTTTTTTGATGGTTTTAACCATGGTATCCACAGCATCATATTTTGCAGTATCTTTTTGGATTTGATGAGCTCTATCAATAAAGCTTCCTAAAAACATCTCTTGTAAAGTCGAAATTAGACGAGAAGAATTCAGTGATCTTTGAGTTATGATTTTAGCTATACCAAGTTCAGCCACTCTATTAGCATTGCCAAATTGTTCTGTTTGGCTAGGTGTCGGGATAAGTATTAATGGTTTACCATAGCAGATTGCATGGGTGATTGTTCCTAGTCCTGCTCTAGAAATAACTAAATCGCATGCTTTTAGAACTTCAAAACGATTAGGTAACCAATCGTAAATGAGCATATTCCCTTCTTGAGTGGGGGGGGTATTTGAGTTGGGAAGACCAAGAGACATAATTATGCGGTATTTGTCTGGAAGTTTCTTAAGAATTCGCCGGATTATAGATGAAAAATATTTTTTTTCTTGAGAGGGTCCACTAATGGGTGCTAGAATAAGGTATTCATCATCAAGTCCCAATTTTTTTCTTATGACGTCTCTGTCGGGTAATTCTTTTGGTTTGATTGGGAGAATAGGTCCAATAAACCGTATCTTGCTTTCTCTCCGCGGGGGGATACTAACGTTGTAAGCGGAGATTGTATATGGTTGAGAGAAATCAGGTATTAAGATCTCCTCACCCAAACCCCATACTTTGCCTATAACCGTGAGAATGCCTCCATCTGCAATTGCTGCTAATTGTAAGAACCGTCTTTCTCGAGGAATTGTAACTCGATAGACGTTGAGAAGAGTGAGTACGGGTATCCCCAATAGTTTAGCGGCTAAAATTGTTGAAACTCTGGAATCTGAAACAATAACATCGGGGTTGAATCCGCGCATAAAACGTATCTCTGCTCTCAACTGGTTTAGAAAGATGAAAATGGAGAAGATTCCGGGGTTAGCCGTTGTCTGTCTAAAATCGATTTCACCATCGGGTTTGACAACATAGCTTATCGGTGGGGCTTTGCAGAGTGGAAGATTCTCGCGCTCAACATAGTCGCAGGCATCACTATAAGTGGAGAAGAGAATATTATCACCCGTTTCAATAAGCTTCAAAGCAATAGGGATACACCGACCTATGTGACCAAGACCTACACCGTTGACCCCGAAGTAAACGCGCATTCCTATTTATCTTCCTTTTCAAATATTCGTGGAGAGAGAGGAGGTATTATAATAATTGTCTCCTAAATAATTTATATCGAAACGGGTTGTTAGTATTGGCTTTTCTAAAGAATTATCATAATAAATGTAAAAATTATCTATCTTAAAGTTAAACAAATTGTTACACTTCAATTCTATTTCCTTTTTTAAGTCGTAATCAGCATTTTTCTAAAAATTATTAAAACATCATCAAAGACATTTTTCATCAAATTTATTCTGGTTAAGTGTTTACACCTTTAAGAGCTTAAAGAATGTTTAATTATCAAATTTTTTGAAGATTCATGAGGAATTCTGTTTTCGCATGTCTTCAAGAACCACGTCCCCATCTAGTGTAAGTTCCTTTACAATAATACATGAAAACTTGTAAATTTTGGTTCCTTCTATCAACCAAGCATCAGGGGTTAACCCTCCTTTCATACAGCAATTAATTAAAAATTCTTCGACATCCCAATTCCATTCAACAGGAACCTGTGGAAGGAGTAATCCTTTATACAATCCCCGTTCCACAATTAATCCATCGCGCCCCACATTTATCTCATTTACAAAGTTTTTAGGATCACTAACAAGAATCTGTGTGGGTGGTGTTAAGACACTTATTTCTATAAATATATGTTCCATTTCTTGACTGTCAACTGGGTTGAATCGAGGATCACGAGTAGCAGAGTTTATCGCAGATTCGATTGTAGCTTCTACAAGGGATATTTCAGGCATAGGATAACCTATACAGCCTCTTAGATGTTTATTATTACCTTTTATACTGTTTAAAGTCACGAAAACGCCACGTTTTTCTTTTAATTTAGTCGGAGTATCCATGGGAATGGGGCATTTCTTTTGAGTTTCTAAGAACATCATTATTGTTTTTCTAACAAGTTTAACAAGAAAGCGACCATCATCTAAAGATAATTCAAAAGACATAATTGATCCTTCCTTTTCTAACTTAAGGTTTATTAATACGACTTTCTCGAAGGTTCTTAGCTTTTCGAAGGGTTGCATTTATATTTTTCCAATGACTACCCTGCCAGTAGACTTTATTGCAACCAGTACAGAGCCAGAACTCATCATAATGTTTAAGCGTACCAGAATGGACTTTATCAACTATATCTGTTTTTTTAATCCATCTAAGATGAGCGTCACAAATTGGGCAACGAGATATCGAGATGTCGATTACAAGAGGTATCTTGAATTTTTGAGAAAAGTTAGCTAACATCTCAAGTATTGTCATACCTTCAATAAAAAAGACGCGTATTCCAGTAGATTTAGCTCTACGAAAAAGAGTCAAATCTCTAGTCAATAGAATATGATTATTATCTCTAGCGAAATCTAGCAGTTCATGATCAGATGCTTTTTTAAAATATTTTACTGTGCAACCAAGCATTCTTAACCATCTTGAGAAACTCCCCAACATACTATCGACAATAAATTTCATATAGGATACACAGCAAATAATGGTATTGTCAAGCAACTTCCAATGTTGAAGAAAACGTTACTAGATAAATTAAACAGCGAACGTGTTTGTTGAATTAAGGTCTTCAGTATCAGATTCATGGAAATTTTTCCTCTTTGACAAAGATTCCTCCAAGTAGTGGATCATAGTATATAATAGAGGGGTGTATTTTAGACAACTTGAGCCATTAACATCCTAATCCTGTTCCAATGACGTCGTTTATTTGACAAGTATTTTCCTAAATGCGTTCTAGATCGAGGGAACATTCTCTACAGAGAAACTTACCATCTATCCGTTTAAGTGAAGTTGACCATTGAAGACATTTTTCACAAGAACCTGTCGTTGAAGTTTCTGTGAAAGGGGAGCGCCCTCGAGTAATTCGAGTCTTTTCCGTTATTATTTCTATGAGCGCTGGAGTTATAGAAACGATATCCTTATCAGAAATCATACCAACCATCTTTCCATCATCCATAACAATAAGTCTTCCAATTGACTCTTTCTGCAGTATGGATGCTGCTGTCTTTATATCAGCAGCTGCTCTGATCATAACCGGTGGGGAACTCATAATACTCTTCGCTGAAACTTCTCTAGCTTTAAGATTTTTAGCTGCTACTCTGAGAGCTATATCACGCTCAGTTATGACACCCAAAGGGTAGCCTTTATCATTGACAATCACGATGCTGCCTAAATTGTGTCTATCCATTAAATTAGCTACAGAGTCAACCGTTTCACTTTCATCGACTTTTATAACGGGAGTTGACATCACATCACTTACAGGGATTGCGGCATTAACCTCATTTAAACCAGGCAATAATCTATTCTCCTGATGGTTTTATCAACAAATGTAAGTTTATTCCTCTCTTATAGGCGTTCGCTTTTTCCTGGGGGAATAAATCTCTGTATCTCTTCAATCAAGATATTCAGTATTTTTTCTCGATGATTTATTGGAGCGTTCTCTGAGAGTTTATATCGAATTTCCTTAGCTAATTTACCACTGGTCTTTCTACCTGGAACTATAGAGAGCATACATTGTGTTTGAGAGGCAATAGCTGAGAGGGGGCCTCCTATTATCATAAATTGGTCGTCTATCTCTATCACTCCTATCGAAACCTGTAGTGTTACATTGCGGATATAATTTCTTTGGCCACGTATCATAAACATTCCTTTTGATAGATATTGACCTGAAGGTGCTTCTTTACTAACTTGATCGGGTTTTACCCAGTAAACGTCTAGGGAAGTCAAACCCTCTCGCCAAGCTCTACTATAAGCGGCAGCTAACTGTGCCGCTTCAAAAATTGATGTTTCAGAGGGTAGTTTTCCATCGACCTTTATAATAACAAAGGGAGCTCCAGCGATGTCTGCGTGCAATATTAGATCGTTGGTATTTGTATGCTTCTTAACAAGAATCTCGTTTGAAGTAGCATCTCTACCGCCAATAATGAGAAGTCCTTCAGATGAGTGAACCCAGTGAAATTTTTCAAACCAAAGACGTTTCCTAGCCTTTACAGGATTTAGAAGTTGTGATTTAACCTGTTTATTCGTCCGTTCATAAGTTTTAGTCTGCTTCTCTGTCACTTCGATTGCCCTTTTGAGACCGTTTATCTTCCCTCTTGCTTCCTTAACCTTGTTATAGAAGGAAGAAGCACTCTCGTAGACAGATTTTCTAAGACTTAACTCGAAATGGATTTTCCCTATTTTTATATTGACTATTCCTTTTTGTGAGTCAATTGAATCAAAAAAATAAGTGGTGGGGTTCTCTTTGATCCTTTTTTCCATAAAGCTTGAGACTATCTCATCTTCTGTTTTCCCTCTTTCTCGTTCGTTGATTATTTCTTGAATGATCTTTTGAAGCACAGTTGTGTGTGAATAAACTAGGTCTCCGATTTGTTGATTCTTATCAATGTTGTTTCTAAGTTCAATAAGATGAGCTCGTTGTTGACTTAGAATTCTTATCTTTTCGGCTATTCTTTGAGTGCCTTTGTTAGAAGTTTCTTCACTCGTCTTTCCAATAAATAGCCTGGTGAAGTATTCGTCTGCTGCCTCGTTAAAAGAGGGATATATCTGCTTTTTGTGAGAGTTATAGATCGAAAGAGGGAAAGGTAGAACGTTAATAAAGGCACCGGTCTTATCCAAGACAATGTTCGATCGCGTAATATTATTGAGGCTCAAAGCAAGATTAGAAACTTCAAGGTAAAGATGGTTGATCTCATCATTTGTTAATGTTTTCGACTGCCTTTTTTTATTTATGTCTGTCTTAAGTAGAAGTTCTTCAGCGAATAATCCGTCAATACTGAGTAAACTTGTAAGAGATTTAATTACAGTGCTTTTTGTATCCCTTAAACTTATGAGCAGTGTCTGGGTCGCCTTTAAAGGATTAAAACCTCTCTGAGGAGGATGTTTAAAACTTTCTCCTCGAAGAATGTTCCGATCTCTCATCCTACGATAAGATAGAGCGTGGATAATCTTATCTTTCTCATCAACGAGAATGATATTTCCTCTTCCAAAGATTTCAATTATGAGTTTATATAAGATCCCTTTTGACATGATTTTAAGAGATACTATTCGCTCAAACTCTTCTATTTGAATGTCCTGTATTATTCCCCTTCTTAGAATTTTTCTTAAGAGTCCACAAAAGAATGGGGGTGATGGAGGAAACTTGGTCACATATTGCGTTAAATGTATTCTCCTACCTGCTTCTATGACAAGGGTCTCCTGGGGACGAAGTTTGAATAGAAAGAGGAAGGGGGTTGTCTGATAAATATTTTCAATTCTCGAGTCTAGTATTGTCTTCCTCAACTCTTTAATTATGGCTGCAAGATCAATACTTGTCATAACTGTTTTAATTTTTAAAGAAGACAAGGTGTTCCCTTTCCTTAATTAAATCGATTAGTCAAAGTAAAGTCGAAGCACTATATAAAAATGGGATTTACTTTAAATATATAAGTGTGTGATAGAATCTCGTAAAGGTTCAAAGATATACACGATGATTCCACTTTATCAGTAACATATCCTCAGGATTATCAAGTTTAACAATTGTCTCATGAAAATTATAGTCGTTAAGTCGGTAGTAAAAATTGTACTCTTAGTTTCTTTTTTTAAAAATAATAGGAAGGACGATTAATATTTTAGGAGAGAAGTATCTTTCGAAACTCTCG
>DAOVAG010000099.1 GCA_030671165.1 Candidatus Bathyarchaeota archaeon
TAAATTCGAAGATGGGGTTTCTACCATTTTTCCTTTCGCTCTCATCGACCATCAAGTTGATGTGACTGAGATCGTGAAAAACTGGATTGAAGACGATGAGCCCAATTATGGATTTCTTATAAAAGCTATTGATGAATCTCCTACTTCTTCTTGGGACATTAATTTTGGAACAAAAGAATCTGTTTTTGGTACATGGCAACCCACTCTCAAAATCGATTGGGACCGTAAACCAGTCAGAACTCAAAGAGGGAGTGTTCATGGAGTCTGTTCTTATGTGATACAAGGAGGCGTTGATGATTCAGGTGAAGCCTTACAGATAAAATTAAAAAATTTAAAGAAATCCGATAATATAGATGTTGAAATTAATTATAACATTCGAGGAAACCCAGAGACTTCTTGGATTGGATCACCAATCACTTTGTTGAAAAAAGAATCTTGGACACGAAGAACATATGAAGATGACACTCGATCATTTAATGTCGGAGACCTGGTAGATATAGAATTGATCATTGATGGAACTCATACCATTCACGAGACAGTCCTCATCAGTTCCCAAACACTACATTAACATACATTCCCTTTTTTCTATTTATGAAAATTCAGTATTTTACAAAAGACTTGTATATTTAAAAAAGAGAAAAAGATTAAAATTTAATCCTAATTCTCTTTTACATAGTCTCAACAAATAGATAGTTAACTAATAAAAAATTTATTGTATTATGAAACTCCACATGTAACTAGCTAACTAAGAACTCCATTCATTAACCAATTAATAATGTCCTAAATAAGATTATGAATCCAGAACCTATTTCTCAAAGAAATTTAAGGCTTATGAAGAATAAGCCAAATCATATAAATTATGTATCGTAGTTGATTCCTGACTCAGAATATAACATGAAGGCTAGCTAGCTCGAAAAAAAGAACTATAACCTTGGAGTAAACGTTTAATTTGAATCATGGACTTTTTGGTAATCCTCACCATTTCTTTTTTTCGTCTCTTAAAAAGAAAGAACATCAATAATAAGCCAATAAGAAGAAGCAGAAGAATAATTACTAATTCAACTGTCAATGTAGTTGGTTCAAACCCACTGCCGTCTGGCACACCATCACCGGAATTGGGTGCTGGTCCAGGACTAGTATTAGCTGCTACAGTTCCACAAAACATTCTGGCTAAAACTAAAAGCAGTATTGCAATACCTACAATTTTGTTTAACTATTTTTCCTCCTATTCTGGTATTGTCCTCTCTTTAATTTAAAGGACATTATGGAAAAGCTGTTCCAAAAAATGAAACACCTGCGTATTCATAAAAATTCTACTCTGAAAAAAAGGGATTTTGTTAGCTAGTCTTAGTTATGCATATACGTTATCAAGTCGTTTAGGTTTGGAACTAAAATTAATATTCAATAGTATAATTAGCTAGCTAACCGATTCCCAAGGCTAAAATAGCTAAGTGGCTTTCTTCTTCTCGAATAGTTCGCAGTTTTCTTCTCCACACTGTTCAGGCATCATCATGCCTAACAGCAGTTTTTTAGCCATACAGCCATATCCAAAGAAAACCAATATAGCTTACTTTCCTCTTGAATAATCTCTGCTCTCGAAATGCTTACAAGTTCAACAAAGCTTCTTTTTATCTGTCAGCTAACTCGACCGCCTTCTAGCGCATGTTAAGCAATTTGTTGGATTACTTCAGAAAATAGTTGCAAGTCCTCGACTCGTTTATTTGGTTGGAAGCATAATATTAAGCCTTGAACACCAAGATCATTATATTCTTTTACCGTTTCTGCACACTTATCAGGTGTTCCATAGATAATACGTTTCTTACATTCATCCACTGACCTACCCTTGAACTTCGCATAGCGAGCGAGCTTATCCTCTAGACTTGACCTGTTTCTAGCTATAACAAAATCAACATGTATAGTTTTTTCCACCTCATCATAACTTCTACCAACCCGTTCGCAACTATTCTTAAAAACCTCCATCTTTCTGACGTAATCATTTAAATTGTAAGCTCGGATGTTATAGACATCTGCGTGTTTAGCTGCAACAGTAGAGATCAATCTCTTACCTGATAAGGAGCCAATCCAGATGGGCGGATATGGCTTCTGAATTGGTCTTGGTCCACTCCTAACCTCCTTGATAGAATAGTATTTCCCCTTGTAGGTTGGATTAACCTCAGTCCACATCTTCTTTATTATGGTTAAAGCTTCATCCAACTGTTTAATTCTTATGGACGCTCTGGGAAAAGGATACCCATAGCCTTCATACTCTTCTGGAGCGTCTCCAGCTCCTATACCAAACTCTAATCTACCATTACTAACAATATCGAGGGTTGAAGCCATCTTCGCTAACAAAGGAGGATGACGATAAGAATTACAAGCCACCAACAACCCAAACCGGATATTCTCTGACAAAGGTGCCAAAGAAGAAATCAAAGTCCAACCTTCAAGACACTCGCCTAACTGAGAGAAATGATCATATGCCCAGACAGAGTCAAAACCAAGCCTTTCAGACTTAAGCCAAAGCTCTTTGATCTGAGGATATGTAAAGCCTCCTTGAAATATCATGACTCCAAACTTCATTTTATCACCCAAATGATGTTGATTCTCATAAGTATTTTAGCTAGATAGCCGCCTTTTCTACTTTTTTATGTGTCCGGTGTAGAGAGAATATATGAGTATATGAAAGAAGAAGTGAAGAAGAGAAGTTGTGGGTTTGGGACTAAAATTTAAGCCCCAACCCCAAACCTCGCACTATCATTGAACACCAGGACTTTTACTGAGCTAGCTTTCGATAGCTTCAGTTCAAATAAACTGGATCTATGCTTGTCCATGAAGTAATTAGCTAACTCTTTAAAAAAATAGATGAGTAGAGGGTGGGAAGGTTATTCCATCCCCATTTTTTTTGTGATTTTCACTAGTACAAAGATCACTAAGGCCACGATGAGAAACGTTATTGATGCGCCGATGAAGTGCCCGATTCGAAAGGGTCCTGCAGTGATGGTTTCCCATTCAATGCCCGGCATCGCTAACTCGATGATTGGCATGATTAAATCGGTAACAAGGGCGTTCACCAAAGATCCTAGGTATGTCCCGAGAATGAATGCCACAGCCATCCCCATGACTCGATACTTTGAAAGGAAATCTTTGAACTCGTTCACAAAGCCTTTCGGTGGAGCAGGAGTAGGTGGAGTAGGCTTCGGCTCAAGAAGCTGCCGGATCTTCCTCAGCTCTTCCAACACATCATCTTGATTAGTAGACATATATTTTCCCAAATCAATGAACTCGAAACTTCTATTTAAGTGAATCAAAATCAGTTTCGTAGATAGCTAATCCCCCTTCCCCACACCTAAATCTGAGCTTAACAGGACTAAATTTTAAACCCAAGCCCAAACCCTAGCTAGCTAATACAATTATGATAAGCAAACTTAACAAGACCATAAGACAAAGGCGAATAAGGATCAATATTTTTCAGTCATCGCGTTTCACACATAGTTAGCTAACTCGTGAGGGTTCCGAGATTAATAATATGTAATCATATTATTAAAATATCTATACTAAGTCTTTTATAGTATCTATATCCGTATATTATATAATAAAGATGCTTGATAAGCAGAAAAAGCATGTATCAAATATGCTGTTCGCTCCTCTTCTGCATCAAATACTTTGTTCGATATGTTTGTCAAGAGAGTAAAGGATAGAGAGGAAGGGAAGGAGGTGAATACATGGTGATAATTGTGTGTAAGAAGTCTTCAGCTGTCAGCCCCTATGTGGTGATGGCTACAGGTATGGTGAAGGGGTGTCCATCAGACGGGACGGTTGAACACGTCAAGTGTAGGGCTTGCGATAGCTATACAGGAGAACGCGAATAGGACGCATTTGAATTATAAGATAATAAAAGGACACGTTCACTGGCAATTTTATGAAGAGTTAGCTAGGACTCCCCTTCTCACCCGGGTATTTGTCTGGCTCCTCATCTCTGAACATTCCGTGTAAACCAATCCGTTATGAGGGGCTAAATAGCGTATAGACCTATTCCTTTTAGATGCTAAATATGTTTATTAGTATGTAATTAAGCATACACGGCTATGCCTAAAAGAGGATATCGCAGTCTGGTAATTCCGGAAAGCCTTTACGTTCAACTGAAGCAGCGCGTGGAACACTCGAATGGACGCTACGTCTCCGTCTCTGAGGTAGTGCGGGAAGCCGTATGGAGCCACCTCAAGAACAATCAAGTCCACAAATAAATTGGTTTTTCTAGCTAGCTTAGATAAAACCGTCTGTGCTTCGTCAAGATACGTTCGTGCATTTACTCTACAAAATAGTGTACGCGCTCTTCTTTGGTATAGCTAACTAACTGATCATTATGAGGATATTTCTCATATTATGGTTATTCTAAGTATGATTCCTA
>DAOVAG010000129.1 GCA_030671165.1 Candidatus Bathyarchaeota archaeon
GAATGTGGTGACCACATCCATGTCCAGGCGCCCCCTTAATGAGAGGATCTCTATTAGGTATTAGTTTCTGTGAAAGGTCAGACAATGCATCATATTCACCCATTATCCCAATGACTGGTTTACCAGCACCATATGATGCCACAAACGCTGTTGGCATCCCAGCAACACCTGACTCAACTTTGAAACTATGCTTCTTTAACTCTTGGATCAATAATGCTGATGATTTGAATTCTTGTAACCCTAACTCTGCAAAATCCCAAATCTGATCACTTATCTCTGTTAAATTCGGTTTGTTTTCATCGATCCATCTTAGAGCAACTTTTTTTAACATTAAATATGCACCTTTTTTTTTAATTCAAGATAACCAATTAAATATGATAATATCTGTATACAAAAATCTTTACAGATTAAAAATTTAATGTAAGTCTCTTTGGCTGCGAAAAGGTCTAATTTTTGTTTAGATTCCATTTTTTGTATGAAGATTAGTATGCAATTATCTTTCTTATAGAGTACGACGATTAGGATCTTACAGTTGAGTTAATGAAAAATTTAACGAAATTCTTGTTCTGAATGCGACCTATACCCATGAAATATGGAATGTCACAGACACTGGCTGATATTACGTCGTTCTTGATAATAATGACTACATGGGCTTTTCTTGAATACTACTTCGAGATATATTAGCTAGCTCTGCTTCCATTTTCAACAACAGTTCAATTTACCTAAGAACAAAGGAGTAAAAGAAGTATTCTCTAGCATGACCTAAAATATCTTCCGAGCTACCAAACTCTAGAGGTTAATATAATGCTTCTATTTTTTTAGACGTCTCTTTCCATGTTTATTCCAACAATCACATATAGACTAGAATATCTCTCGTCATCAGTATCGAAAACATGATTTCCTCTAATGCCTAAAAAATTTTCTTCTTTGATAATCGTATAGAACAGGGAGATATAATCTCTGATTTCTTTTAAATTGTAATGTTTAATTCTCTTGAAGTAATCACCGGGTTTCTTTATCTCTTCTCTAAAATATTCTGATTTGGGATTTAGCAGCATTACTAAAAGTTTCCCTTTAGGTTTTGTAACTCTTGCTATCTCTTTTACTGCATTCTGGTAATCGTCGAGAAATTCCAGAGTTGTTACAGTGAATACAGCGTCGAAAGTGGAATCCTTAAACTGTAACTCTTCTGCTTTGCCTTGTACAAAAGTCTTATCACTTCTCTTTCTTGCTTTTTCTAATATTTCTTTAGAGATATCTAGGCCTATGATGTTAAGGCTTGGGAGGTTCTGTTCAAATGAACCGAGGCCACAACCGACATCGAGAATTTTTCTATAATTCCTTAATTCGTTGTAGACATATTCAGCTTCTTTTTTCATTACCTTTTTTCCGAACTCACTATCACAGAACTGAACAAATTTCTCGATATAAGCACTCATAACTATCAGTTATACAGTAATGTTCAATCAAGGTTAAATGTGTGCTATCTTTACATCTTTTTTGTTGATTTGTTAGGAATAATTAACTCAAGAACACTATACTTAATCAATGGCAAAGATCATTTGAACCAGATGAAAAATGGTTCTTGAAAAATAGAAAACTAATTGAAAGGGCTTATAAAAAATGTGAAAATAACCTTAATAAAATATTTGATGAGGCAAGTGTACAATTGCTATTAGATAAGTAAACTCACTATTCCAATATACATCCCGATTAGTTTTTTTTCTCTATATCAAAATCACTATTTTAATATGATTTATTATCTTCTTTGGGTTTGAGGGTTAATTTTTAATTCTCAAAATTAAACGAATAGTTTTGACAAAAAAAGTGTATGCTGTGTAATAATTAAATATAGTTCATCTTAATCAAGGGATAATATCGATAAATATTGAGGTAATCAGTTTTGAGTATAATGGATGTTAGATTGGAGAGACTAAAGAGTATTAGTGCAGCTTATAGTCATTCTTCTAGTAATACACCTGAAGAGGACGCAAAAAAGAGGATAATCGAATGGGCAAAATCCAAAGGTCTAATGGAAAAAAGGATCAATGCTCGCTTATTTGGAAGAAACACTTATCCAATTGATAAACCTGAACCTCATGGTTATGAGCTTTATCTTACTGTCGACAGCTACATCGAAGTTGGAGAAAACATTGAGCTGAGAGAGATACCTAAGGGATTATATGCAGTTCTCAGGTTCACGAATCTAGACAAGATGAGAGAAGCCTGGGAGAAACTTTGGAAATGGTTCGAAGATACTGAATATAAACCTATAGACTGGAAGAAAAGTGAACATGGCTGGGTAAATGGCTTCGAAGAACACGGAAATTGGCGAGAAGAAAAACCAAAGAATTGTTAAGATTATGTGAGCATGTGCATATGTCTTCTCCGACCTATCAAAATTCCTGTTAACTATCTTGAGAAAAGAGAGAAGTGGAGATCTTCTTTAGGCGGTCTCTATTCTATATAAGACCTTTAGTCCCTTCAGCTTTTTATGGACAGTGTTTCCTAATTGTATGATCTCTTCAAGTTCTAATTCTTCTTCCCACTCATATACATGGTCATAAGGTCCCCGTATAGGTTTAAATCCGATTTCCTGGAGGTTTTGTACAACTTTTTGTGGTTCAGTTCCTTCGCTATTAAACCAAATCATTAGATACGTTTTCAAGTTCGAATCTCCTTTCTTTTCATTATATGATACTAGACTATATATTTATTAGAATAAAGGGGGGTTTGCGGGAGACGTCTCAACATTCAAAAAATGCTTCTATTTCGAAACTAACATTCTTTCATATGATATATCATATAAAACAGTAAGCCAACTATTAGTTGGGACTTCGGGAGATGTCCCCAGTCATTCAGGGAAAAATAGAAAGAGAGTGTCTTGCTTTCTTATATATGAAATTCATCAGTACTCTCCGTTGCAAAAAATCGACTTGTCTATCTGATACTTCTAACTCTCATAACATTATTGAATTCACGATAGGGAGTGCTGAAGAAGTTATTCTGAAACTGCTTTCCATATTAAGAATAATGAAGCTTAATGGAGTGATGCATTACAGTGCTGGCATTTTGCTAAACGTGCATTATTCTTCGTTCCACAATGTTGACAATAGATGACTTCAATTTCTCTAGTGATCTCTTTCATTATTTGATATGGCAGAGATGGAATGGTCCGCTTTTGTAATTCCGCCGTATTTCTCTTCAATTCAATTTGTGTTTCAATAAAGGTCCACAAATCAGGTTCGAATCTGAATTCCCCTAATAGTAAGTTATCAGTTAACTTCAGTTCGCTGAGTGTACGTAATTGTCGAATATCTCTAATGCATGTCCCTTTGCCAATGGTTACTTGAAATTTTTGGGGTACACCCTCAATTTTAATGAGTATGCAATCTTTGAAGAGAGTGTTTTCTTTTTTGGCTTGGGTGAGATAAATTCCCTGATTATAGAAATTTTGAACCTTAAATTCTCTTCCGATTAAATATGTTTCAAGACTTTCACGTAATTCTTTGAGGTCACAATTGAACTCTTGAAAGGTCTTGCTAGTCATGATGTGACGCCTATTAACGATTGACCACAATTCTGACAAAAGCGTTTACTTAGCAATAATTCGATTCCACAACTTGGACAAAATTTAGGTGTATCAGAAAGAGG
>DAOVAG010000198.1 GCA_030671165.1 Candidatus Bathyarchaeota archaeon
AAACGTTGGAGAGAATTTGGAATAAGTGAAGCTTTTGCAAATAAACAAATTCGGATAATTAATGCATTAAAGAAAATGAAGACGTATAAATCACTCAGTTGTACACCATATCTTATCGGTAACAAACCACAATTAAATGATCATATTGCGTGGGCTGAATCTTCAGCTGTAGCCTTTGCAAATTCGATTCTAGGAGCAAAAACAAATAGAGAGGGAGGACCCGCAGCTTTGGCAAGCGCTATAACAGGGAGAACATCAATGTTTGGGTATCATCTGGATGAAAATAGGAACCCAAGTCACGAAATCTACATAAACGAACCGGTTAATGGTGTACTAGAATATAGCGCTCTTGGATACCATGTGGGAAAGAAACTTGGACATTGTGTACCATTCTTTAAAAACTTGAAAAAACCAAATTTGGAAGAATCAAAGGCGCTATGTGCAGGTTTGGCTGCTTCAGGTTCAATTGCGTTATATCACATATCTAATGTTACACCGGAAGAGAAAAAATTCGGTGATAAGAGCTACGAGAGAATCGATATATTAAAAAGAGATTTAATAGAAACTCTAGCAGAGCTCTCTATTGAAGAAGGAAATGAACACATTTGCATCGGTTGTCCACATTGCAGTATGAGAGAAATAGGTGAGATAGCTCACAGAGTAGCTGGCAAAAAGCTAAAGCGTGAACTTTGGGTTTTTACTTCAAGCACAATTTGTAAAGAGGCTAAACTAAAAGGATACTTTGATGTAATAGAACGAGCAGGAGGAAAGGTGATTAGTGATACATGTATGGTTGTATCACCAATGAGAATGATGGGGGTGCGAGGAGTAATCACAAATTCTTGTAAAGCGGCACATTATATCCCAAACACTTGTGAAATCCCAGTGGCTCTTAAAGATTTGAATGGTTGTATAAAGGTAGCGCTTGGAAAATGAAAAAAATAAAGTTACATGGTAGAGGAATCATTCCCGGAAAGGTTCAAGGGGAGGCTATAGTAACGTCTCAACCTATCTCCTTTTTTGGAGGGCTTGACCCTGAAAGGGGGACAATCATAGAGAGAGGACATGAACTGAAAGGAATAAATGTTACGGGGAAAATACTGATCTTCCCACGGGGAAAGGGAAGCACTGTAGGATCATATGTAATATACTCAATGAAAAAGAAAGGAACAGCTCCTGCTGCAATTATTAACATTGAAACCGAACCGATAATAGCTGCAGGATGTGTAATAGCGAACATTCCGTTGATAGATAAATTAAATGATAATCCAATAAAAGTTATAAAAACTGGAGATTGGGTCGAAGTTTTTGCAGATGAAGGTATAATAGAAGTGACAAGAGAAGAATAAGTAGCGTTAGAATGAGAATATTGGTGCTCCAGGAATTATATTAAACGTGCGTTATTAGATGGGTCTGCTTTTTTTAACAAATAGAAGATGGCTCGTTTATGATTTGTCAACCGCCATCCACGTAGTTTAGGGTACTCGTAGTCACCCTCATCGTTAAAGAAGGGGCGAATTAGAAGATCCGAACCAACATTTAATGCAATTTTCATAATTTCAGGGATCATTTCTGGGGGGGGACGAATTGAATAGAGTAAATCAGCCCCAGCATAAATCATCCATTGAGGTTTAAAGATGTCATCATAGACAGGTTCCAGTTCGACATATTCCTTTTTTATAGTTGTAAGTTTCACTTTGTCAATATCCGTAACGATTACATTGACCGACGGCAACAATTCCTTCAGACGTATAGCCACATATGGATACGCACCTATGCCGATTTCAACTATTTTATCAACGGTACTATAATTCTTTATGAAAAAGTCGACCAAGTCTTCGGTATCAAAAAGTTGCAAAGGGGATAACCCACAAAGCTTGTATAAAAAAGGGGGATTATTGGAGCTCTTTCGACCACTTCGGTTCAAAAAGAGGTTTTTCTCTATTGTTTCTCTCTCTTGCCCGACGGAGTTCTTCAAGCACAAGTTTCTGCTCGAGACTAGCTACCATTAATCTTGTTCGATTGACTACATCTGGATTAACACTTACACTAGTAGCACCTTCTCGAAGTAGAAATTCGAGGTATTCAGGATAGTTGCTTGGAGCTTGACCGCATATACTTGTAGTAACGCCATGTGCTCTACAGATCTGGATTACATGGGAAATAAGCCTCAATACAGCGAGGTTTCTTTCATCATATACTTCTTGAACAGCAGCGTCATTTCTATCTAATCCTAAGATCAGCATGGTATAGTCATTTGTGCCAAAGGAGACACCATCGATTCCCTCTTCGATGAACTTATCAATAAGGATTCCTGAGCTTGGTACTTCCACCATAATCCAAAGTTTAAAGTCTGGACCACGCACCAATCCCTCCTCTTCCATGAGCTTCTTAGCTATTCTGAATTCAGAAAGAGTACGAACAAATGGTAGCATGACATATAGATTCTTCAAACCATACTCTTCACGAACCATCTTGATGGCTCTGCACTCGAGACGGAATATATCAGGCTCTTTTATGTATCGAAAACATCCACGGTATCCAATGAGCGGGTTAGGTCCAACATGTCCAGCGTCCACTTCGTATTTCTGACCACCAGGTAGGCTTAGGAACTCGTCAGGCTTAAAATCTAGAAATCTATACACTACAGGACCTGGAGCGAAGGCTTCTACTACTTTTCGTATACCATCAGCAAAAGAGGTGATCATCTTGTCGCTACCACCCTCTTCAATGAGAAGTCTAGGATGTTTACCTACACTTAACATAAGATGT
>DAOVAG010000035.1 GCA_030671165.1 Candidatus Bathyarchaeota archaeon
CAGTTCATTTTAAATCTATATCCTTTAACACATTCTCAGGATAGATATGCCTTTTTGTAAATCTCCCTTAGATCTATATTATAGATATTAAAAAATCTTTTTTTCAGAATTACTTATAATTATCCTTTTCTATTAACATACATTCACATTTATTAACCGACAAATAGGAAAACAACTTGTATAAGAAAGCGTTAAGGGATTATCACGTTCATTCTCTTCACTCAATTGATAGTCAATCCACGATTTCTGCGATTTGTCAGAAAGCAATTGAATTGGAAACAAAAGAAATAGGATTTGCAGACCATGTAGATTTTGATCCTAATGACTCAGGTTACAACTTTTTTGATTACAATGCGTATACTCAAGCCATTAATAATGCTCGTTCAATCTATGATAACAAACTAATAATTCGTAAAGGAATTGAAGTTGACTATCAATATTGTTTTGAGAAAAAACTAAAAAAATGGGCCCAAGATAAAGAGTTTGATTTTATTATAGGATCGGTACATTACATCAATCATGAACACATCTATCAATTGCCTAAGAAAAGGAGTATAGAAACTGTTATTCAAAATTATGTTAACGAAGTTCTTTATTCGATAAGGAGTAGATTATTTGATATCATAGGACATTTTGCTCTAGATTACATTCTATATCTTGGTGAAAAAAAGAGAGATGAATCCAATTTCATCTCTCAAACGCATAATGTCTTTCAAGAAATGGTAGCTAATAACATGTACTTAGAAATAAACACTAAATATTTAAGAAGTGTATATAAAGAAACTTTACCTTCAAGTTGGCTTATTAAATTCCATGCTGAAAACGGAGGTCAACTTATTTCTGTAGGGTCTGATGCTCATCTTGTAGAAGAAGTAGGTTTGGGAATCAGAAACGTTTTAGATTACTTAGTAAGTTTTAATCCAATTATTTATTAGTATATGGTGGTATATCGAATATTATTGTTGATGTTTGGGGTGTTGTAAAGTTTGTGTGGAATTTTCGGTTGTCTATTGAGTGAGGGTGTTGTGGCCCCTTTGATTCATGAGGCTCTTTTGCGTCTTGAGTATCGGGGGTATGACTCTGTGGGGATTGCTACTGTTTTTGATGGTGGACTTTTTGTGAAGAAGGATCGCGGGCGGATTGGTGTGGTTCATGAGGAGCTTGATTTGGATGATTTACCGGGGAGTGTGGGGATTGGTCATACGCGTTGGGCGACGCATGGTGCTCCTACTCGGGAGAATTCGCATCCGCATCTTGATTGTTCTGGGAGGGTGGCGGTTGTACATAATGGGATTATTGATAATTTTTTGGATTTGAAACGGGAGTTGGTTGATGGTGGGCATGTTTTTTCGTCGTTGACTGATACAGAGGTTGTTCCTCATTTGATTGAGGATTTTCTTGGTAGGGGTTTGGGTTTTGTTGAGAGTTGTAGGGCTGCTGTGAGGCGGCTTGAGGGATCTTTTGCGCTTGCGATGGTGTTTAGTGGTGAGCCGGGTTTGGTGGTTTGTGCGAGGAATGAGAGTCCTTTGGTGGTTGGAGTGTCTGAGAGAGCTGTTTATGTGTCGTCTGATATTCCTGCGTTGTTGCCATTGACGAGTAGGGTGGTATATGTTGAAAATGGGGAGATGGTTGTGTTGTCTGGTGGGAGAGTTGTGATTCGGCGGTTGAGTGATTGGGGTATTGTTGGTAGGGATTTTGTGGATGTTTCGTGGACGTTTGAGATGGCTCAGAAACAGGGGTATCCTCATTTTATGTTGAAGGAGATTTATGAGCAGCCGTTATGTTTGCGGAATGCGGTTCGATTGCAGGATGATTATCTTGATTTGTTGACGCGGTTTTTGGATCGGTCGAAGCAAATTTATTTGTTAGCGTGTGGGACGTCGTATAATGCTTGTTTTGCGGCGTCGTATATGTTTTCGAGTTTGTGTAATCTTTCGACGGTTCCGGTGATTGCGTCGGAGTTTATTGAGCGGTATGGGGAAGCTGTGAATATTGAGAGTACGATTTTGGCGGTGAGTCAGTCTGGTGAGACGGCTGATGTTCTTCATGCCATCGAATATGCGCGTTTTAAGGCTGCGACGATTTTAGGGTTGACAAATACGATTGGTTCGACGTTGACGAGGGTTTCTCGGGCGTATTTGTGTCAGCAGTCGGGGCCTGAGATTGGTGTTGCGGCGTCGAAGACGTTTTCTTCGCAGATTATGGTGTTGGCGCAGTTGGCGTTGAGGCTTGCGAAGTTGAGGGGGAAGGTGTCTCAGGCGAAGATTGATGAGTTGGAGTTGAAGATTGAGGGTATTCCAGGTATTGTTGCGGAGGTTTTGGAGAGTCAGGCTGAGAAGGTGCGTTTGTTGGTGGAGAAGTATCGTGATCGGAGTTGTTTCTTCTTTTTGGGGCGGGGGATTAGTTCGGCGACTGCATTAGAGGGGCGATTGAAGTTATTGGAGATTTCGTATATTCCGTCGATTTCATATCCTGCTGGTGAGAGTAAGCACGGGGCTATTAGTTTGATTGATTCTGGGTTTCCTGTGATTTTTGTTTGTCCTGCGGGTGGCTCGCGGCGGGTGTTGTTGGGGAATATTATGGAGTTGAAGGCGCGTGGTGCGCATGTTATTGCTATTGTTGATGAGGGTGATGAGGAAGTTAAGGGGTTGGTGGATGATTTTGTTTGTGTTCCGGGGGGTGTTCCTTCGTTGTTGTCTCCGATTCCGTATGTTGTGCCATTGCAGTTGTTTGCATATTATATGGCTGTTTCGCGTGGTTGTGATCCGGATAAGCCTCGGAATTTGGCGAAGTCTGTGACGGTGTTGTAGTGTGTTTGTATGTTTTTGGGTTGGGTGTTTTTTTGGTTAACTTCGATTTCCACATACATACACATTATTCTCGAGATTCCACGATTAATCCAAGAAAAATCATTAAAGTAGCGAAGAATAATGGTTTAGATGGTATTGCAATAACCGATCACAATACGATTAAAGGTGGTTTGGAAGTAGCTAAACTAAACAATCTTGACGATTTCTCTGTTTTAGTAGGTGCTGAAATAAAGACTCCCCTCTGTGAAATCACTGGGCTCTTCCTAAATGAAGAGATATCAACAAATGATCCTTTTTGTGTTATTGATGAAATAAAAGATCAGGGCGGAATAACTATTCTTCCACATCCATTTCGTGCTTCTTTTATTTCTCATCTTGACACTCAAGATAAAATATCGCTTAATCTTGTTAAAATGGTTGATGCGATTGAAGTGTTTAATTCAAGAACAGGGAGTGTCTATAACGAAAAAGCTCTTCTTCTCGCATCTAAGATGAATAAACCAATGGTTGCAGGAAGCGATGCTCATTTCTATCCAGAGGTTGGAACTGTTAGTGTAACAATTCCCTCCTTTGAAAATATGGACCGATTAAAAGAAAAGATACTTGCTGGAAAAACTACGATTGAAAAAAACGCGTATTCTTCTCTAACTTTATACTATCAATTTCTAAGCTTTATTTATAATCGCGTAAGAAAAATGGAGACGATACTTCAAAAAATAATTTAAATAGTAAAACTCTAAAACTGATAATTTTATTGTATAAAAAATAAGAAAAACATAGATATTTGTCGACTATTGTTGAATGATGGATGTTTAAGAATGCAGCAGAAAAATGATACTTTGCCTCTTGTGGATATTGTGATACCTACTAAAAATTCAGAGGAAACCCTGGAAGATTGTTTATCCTCTCTTAGTAATCAAACATATCCTAAAGATAAATATCGGGTGATAATAGTTGACGATTCAACAGATAATACTCTTATCATTACTTATAGTTTTAAAGAAACTTTGAACATCGAAGTTGTTAACGCAACCTTGGGTCCATCTGATAAAAGAAATCTGGGTGTAAATTTGTCTCAAGGGGAGTACATTGCTTTTATAGATAGTGATTGCTTGGCAGATCCAAACTGGCTTCTTACAGCTGTTGAATGTCTGAAAGATGCCTCTATCGGTGCGATAGGTGGCCCCAATCTCACTCCATTGGATGATTCTTTGCTCGCAAAATGTTCCGGGTATATCTTCTCCTCATTCTTTGGTACGGGTCCGTTAGGACAAGCACGATATGTATGTAAAGGAATAGTAAGAGAGGTACAAAAAAACGATCTCATTCTCTGTAACGTTGTATTGAAAAAAGCTGTATACCAAAAAGTTGGAGGTTTTGATCCTACTTTATACCCTGGTGAAGAAATAAACCTATTCAGTAAAATTTCCGATATTGGATATAAACTCTTATACTCACCAGACATGATAGTTTACCATAAACGTAGACCTCTTTTTAGTCCACATCTTAAACAGATCTTTGGATACGGTAAAGGAAGAGGTCAAGCTGTTAGACAAAGGGAAGACGCATTTAGTTACCTTCTGCTTATTCCAATATTATTTTCATTAGCTGTTATTGCTTCTCCTTTTTTGTTACTATTTGACAGTTTTTTTCGTTATTTAGTTTACGCCGGTATAATCACATATTTAATAATAGATATTCTGTTCAGTATAAAAATAACTATTGAGGAGAAAAAAGTTATTATTTTTCCGCTTCTCTTGATTTCATTCTTTTTACATCACCTTTTATATGGCTTCGGTTTATTATCTGGTTTGTTTTTTGGAAAGAAATCTTAAGCTGAGAAAAAAATAAGGTGATAATGATTAAAGTAATGATTGCTTTTCCATCCCTACCAGAGTCCAAGGGAATTCCTCAACTGACACAAAATCGTCAGTTCCAATGGTATCATTCATCTTCCACTTTCATTTATCCCATAATTCCCGCTACTGCTGCTACTCTTTTAAAAGAAAACGATTTTAATGTAGACTTTTATGATGGTATCGCTCAACGTGAAACGTTTAACGATTTTCTGAATCGTTACAGAGTTTTTAAACCAGAAATCACTGTCTTTGAGACAAAGACTCCTGTAATAAAACAACATTGGAAAATTATTGATCAATTAAAAACTGAAGATCATAATTCTCTGTTTGTCCTTATCGGTGATCATGTCACTGCATTACCCAAAGAATCACTAGTAAATAGCAAAGTTGATTACGTGATCTCTGGTGGAGATTTCGATGTAATCCTTTTAGGTTTGGCTCAGCATCTAAGAGATGGTTCGGCTTTACCTAAAGGAATCTGGTATAAACGAAATGGAGAGCTTAAGACGTCTGGAGAAGCTCACTTAACAACAAATCTTGATGACCTTCCATGGATAGATCGAGAATTAACGAAATGGCAACTATATGGAGAAGCCTACCTTTTAAGACCAGTTACTTACTTAATGTCTGGACGCGATTGTCCATATCGTTGTACATTCTGTTCATGGTCGAATATCCTCTTCCCTAAGATGCGGTACAGATCAGTAAGAAACGTTTTAGATGAGGTTGAAGAACTTAGGTCCAAATATAAGATAAAAGAAATCTTTGATGATACCGGTACTTTCACTGTTTCCAAGAAGTGGGTGAAAGAATTTTGTAGAGAAATGCAAACAAGAGGATTGAGTGATGAGATCAACTATTCAATAAATTCACGGTTTGACCATTTTCAGGATTACGAGTACTGTAAGATGTTAAAGAAATCAGGTATTAGAATCATTAAAGTTGGTTTAGAATCTGGAAACAACGCTACTCTTCAAAGAATTCGGAAACGGTTAACAACGCAACAGATCTATCAAGGAGCGAAAAGTGCATCAAAAGCGGGGTTAACAGTTTTCTTAACTATCATGGTTGGGTATCCTTGGGAATCAAAAGAAGACGCTGAAAAAACGGTTTCTTTAGCTCGTGAACTCATGATAAAAGGATGGGCCAGTATACTGCAAGGAAGTGTAATTATCCCATATCCTGGTACTCCACTCTACCAAGAAGCATTAACTAACAATTGGTTCTCAGTGAATCCTAAAGCATGGGAATTATTTGACATGACACAGCCCGTTTTACAAACGAGTATGAATCCGGCTAATGTTATGAAGATGTGTGATAACCTTTGGAGGATATATTTACATCCTAAGTACCTCTTGAGAAGGCTTACAAAGATTAGAGGGTTAGACGATTTAAGGTTCACGATGAATGGTCTCAGTTCCGTAATCGGGCACATCCGCGATTTTATGCGATGATCACTCACGTTTTACCAATACTTACATTTGAGTTATTATACTACATGAAAATAGAACCATGGTTATCTTTTTCTCTTCAATCAATGTATTATATACACCACTTCTGTTAAGGGGTGGTTATGCGCGGTCATAAGATGTTTCAAACTTAAAAAGCAGTTTTTTAATCTCTGAAAAAAGGCTTCCAAACGAGAGTATTTCACCCTCAGCAATTTGCGAAAAACCAACTGCTCGAAGAGCATAAGCACCGTCTTGTGTTAAAAGTCCAAGGTTTTTTAAATAGCTGGAAAATCTTCCCCATTTCAGACCAATTCGATACAAGAGGTGCTGTTTTTTCGAAATAAACTTGAACTTATCCTTTTTATCAATAAGATCTGCGCCATCCCCTACAACAGAAACGTTTTCTGCATCAGAAAAATGTTTGATAGCATATTTCAAATGAGCAATCTGTCTAGGTCCAAACCCCATGATTCTCGTTCCAACAACATCAACAGACAACCCATTTTTTCCACAAATGATTGCATCCATTCTTTTAGGTGTACCCTCTAAAGGACCCGGACCCTCTAAACCAGTAATCCCGTCAATTAGACAAAGATCAGCTTTGAAAACATTATTTAAATCAAACAGAACCTCAGGCAAGAAGGGGTGTAGACGTGGACGAACAGTTCTTTTCGGGATACAACCGAATTGATTCTTCCATATTCCACTGTATCCTTCCAAGACTTGAGTTTTAAGTTTTGCAATCGAAACGAAATAATCCATAAATAAAAGTGTTTCCGGCACTTCTAAAGTATGTAATTTTTTTCCGTTGGGAAGACTCATCTTAACGATATTATCTCTACTTAGACTGCAGAGTTCAACCCCATATTTCTCTCTTAAATCGTTATACCCATGACGTCTAAAGGCTTGAATAGCTGTACCTTCACTATTTGCCTCAACAATAGTTATCTCCACATTTTCCCCTGTCTTCTGAAGGTAACGTATCAAAGCTTCAACAATACGAACATCAGTCGTCACTCCTGACTCCGCAGAACGCGTCGACGAACATAAATTTGGCTTGATAACAACATTAGACCCCTTTGAAACAGCAAATCCACCAACAAGATCTATAGCCCTTCTCACAGCCTCATTTACATCTTCATGAACTCTAACGACTGAGACTAAATTCGACATTAATCCTCTACCTTCACGTATTTTCCTTCTTCATTTGACTTCACAGCCGCTTCAACAAT
>DAOVAG010000156.1 GCA_030671165.1 Candidatus Bathyarchaeota archaeon
ATTACAGGTGTCTTAAAGAATCAGTTTGGATGTCTCCCTGAGAAGGAGAAGTATCTCTTTCACAAGGTCATAGATACTGTGATTCTTGAAATCAATCGTGTTGTTAAACCGGACCTCTGCATCATAGATGCCCTTTTTGGATTAGAGGGAGTGTTGACCGGAAGAAAGAGAAAGATCGGTATTATCCTATGTGGGCGAGACCCCGTTGCAGTCGATGTAATATTAGCAAGAGTGATGGGATTCACACCATCTAAAATAAAACACATTACTCTTGCTGCAAAGCATGGTCTTGGGAGTCTAAACCCCGAAGTCGTTGGGGGAGAATTAGATTCGGTAATTGTGAAGTTTCGGAAAGAAACGAATGTTTTTTCTACTCTAGGAAAATACGTTCCAATCAATATGCTGCCATTAGCGCATAGAATCTATTCCATCTTCAAATGATTATTCATAACTTTCAAAAGTTTTTAGAGACCCCCCTTTTATCAAAATAGTGAGATAAACCGTTCATTATCAAATAGAAAGAACCTCTTCAATAAGAGTGTCTTATGTTAAACAAATAAAACTAACAATAAAATATTATCTGAGGTCTCCGAATAATAATATAAATTAGAGAGTAAAGTAGACAATGAGGATATTATTGTCCTATTTCATGCTATAGTATGTTCTTTTTTAACTTAAGAAATATATTGGTATTAAAAGAAGGTTCTACTTTATGAAAAGCGACGTATTATTGATCCACCCTCCAGTAAATTTTGATCTAGCACGGGAGCCTTTTATGCCGTCCTCTCGTATTGGGTATGGCTTACTTCACATTGCAGCATGCTTACTTAGGCGCGGCTATCGAGTTGTTGTGTGGAACTTGGACGATGCTGTTCGTCGAGGAATCTCACCTCAGGCGGTTGAGCGTGGGCTTAAAACGATTGATCCCATAGTTATCGGTGTGGAGATGAATTGGTTAAACCTTAGCAGAGGAGCAATTCAAACCGCAGAAATATTGAAAAAACTTCGTCCTGACACCCCAACCATTATTGGTGGAACGCATGCAACAATTTTCTCAGGTTCAATAGTTAAGGAATATCATACAATTATTGATGGTGTACTGACAGGAGAGGCAGAGAAAACTTTTCTAAGACTTGTAGAGAATGTTGAAAATAAAGGAATTATTGGAAAAGTGGGGGGGTTAGTTTACTTCAGAAATGGACGAGTACGACAAATTTCTAGAAAAAAAGATGATCTTTACGAAAATATTGATGATCTCCCACCATATACCACTAAAGTCATTAAAAATGTGACTCAAGGCACTCCTGCTGAAACACCTTTTTTTCAAGGAATCGTTGGGCCATCAATGGCCGTGGAGACCACTCGCGGGCCTTGTCGACTCAAATGTATATACTGTATTGGCGGACGAATTGACAGAGTTTTAGGGCGGTGTAATTTTACAACACACTCACAGAACTGGATTATTAACCAGATCAACCTCTTAATTGAAGAAGGGATGAAAGACCTTACTTTTCAAGATCAACCTTTTCTAAGCGGCAAGACTAACCTTTTGGATCTTGCAAAAACTTTACAAAGAGAAAAAATTGGGGAGAAGCTCAAAGGAATAAACATGACGGCCATCCCCGGAATTTTAGATGGTGAAGTCTTAGAAGAAATGTCAAAAGCAGGCCTCAATACGATTGACTACGGTGTTGAAAGTGGTTCAAATCGAATTTTAAATTTACTGAATCGTCCCACCTCAAGAGAAACGGTTCTCGATGCCGTAAAATTAACTATTTCTAAGGGAATAATCCCCAAGACCTTTTGGATGACTGGGTTCCCAGGAGAAAAGACTCCAGATCTTAATGAAACAAAGGATTTAATTCTCCAAACTACAAAAGTAGGAGGAATACCATGGTGGATAACTCCCCTCGTGATAATCCCTGGTACAGAATTATTTGAAAGAGCTGAAGATTTCGGTGTCAAACTTCGTGTTAAAACATTTGAAGATTTTACAATTTACTCTAATGTTTGGGAGAAAGCCGTTTCATGGTATCCAGAAGCTATTTCTCATGAAACAGAAAACATGACCCGATATGAGATTCTCAAGGCATCATTCGACTTGAAACTTGAAGTTTATAAAAGAAGCGAAGAAATAGTCTCAAATTTTATTAAGAATTACGCTGAACAAGTTATTTCGTTTCACTCCACTCTCACAGTTAACTTATTAGAGCAAATTATTCGAGAAAACCTGAAAAACCTTTTGAAAGCATTTTTTTAAAAAAACTATCAAGTGAGGTAAGAGGATGTCAGATGAAACTTTTAATGTTGATTTAATTAGAGAAAAAATAGAATCACAATGGTCCCAAGGAAATCGCCTAGTGATAACTCTTAAGGACTCTCCTTTAAAAAAAATAGATATATTTTATCCAAATTCAAGAGAAATACAGTTCAGTGGATTGCTTGATCTTTCCGATTTCCCCGAAATCTGGACAAACATCCTCACAAAATCTCTTAAGGATACCGTTTTCAACATGTCGAAGACGTTTATCGACTTGTTAGCTTTAGTATCAACTTTAAAATGGACCGGTTTTCTCTCCAAGAAACCCGTTTTCATTTCAAATCCTGCTTTAAATAACATTCGCCAACATTTTCCCTCTCTAAAGATAAAGAATGATCTAGCCATTGCACTAGTTCACAATTCATTATTGATAGAAAAACTTCACGCAGTTAAACCTGAATCAATTGATGTCCGCCTAGCCTTTATTCCCCGCGTATTAAGGAGTGAAGCGGATCTAAGACAGGCACGATTCGAGTACATGAAAGATCCTAATGAGATAATTTGGAAGATAAACGTTGGATTTCAATTTAACGAAACTTTTAAGAAAAGAGTAGATCGATCTATAGCCTCAGATTTAATTGATCTGATGAACTTAATAGCTGAAGATGTGATCACTGTCACTAAACGTCTAATTATACCGATTATATGATCAGAAAAACGTCTACTATACACTTCTTAATTATTATAGAAATATAAAAAAAGGGGGAATTAAACCGTTTACACGGTTTGGAACCCTAGAAAGTCTATCACAATATACTCTAATGCCATTCCTTGATATTGGAAGTTTCCTACGACGTATACTCCACATAATCCACCTAAAGCGATCATGAAGAAGTAACGACCAATCTTTGCCATTCCTGATAT
>DAOVAG010000070.1 GCA_030671165.1 Candidatus Bathyarchaeota archaeon
TTTAGATCTCCACTATAGAAATGAGGGATCAAACCATTGAGACATCTACACAAAGTAGTTTTACCACATCCACTGGGTCCCGTTAATATTATGAAATCTCCTTTCTCTATAACGAGATCAATATTGACTAATGCAGGTTTATTCAATCCAGGATAGGAATAGGAAAGATTACGGATCTCAACAATTGACACTATTTGCCCTTCTTTCTAATATTTAGAAAAAAAATATTGATTATGTATCATTTAAAGGTAGCTACTTGGAAATGTTAAATTAAAAGTTTCTTTTTAAGAAGGCAAATACATTCCTCGAAAGTGTCTTCGATATTACCTTTACCATTCACTCCCGCTGAAGTATTATGGCCTCCTCCCATGCCAATAAAAAGATTTACCGAGAGGTTGAGCGATGTCACATCCAAGATGAATACCTGTTTTTGTAAAAAATTCCTGATAAAACTCTCATATTTATGATCAATGATTCCTTTCTTTTTCCACCTACAATTAATATCTGAGCACCCAAGTTCAGTAAAGCTCGAGCAGTCGATGCATAATACGAGTTGACATTAGAGAAAACGACTAACCATTCATCGAACGTTAGTATACATAATATATTAGCTGCTTTTAATCGTGCTATTCTCCCAGTTAGAGCCATTTAAATTGATAGAATATTAAATGCTTTTTCAAAATTCACACTAATTTGATTTAAATCAACAATGATTCTAAACATTCTTAATGTTTCGTATCATATTATATTCCAAAAAAAGAGCTAGAGCTTCTCTATCATATAGTCAAATAAGAGCTTGTCTGAAAAAACAATAGAGTATTTCACATGTTGAGGATATGTGTTCATCATTAACGTAGAATGTTGATATATATTCAGTATCAGGATGCATAGAATGATGGATAATAACGATCAAGGGTTTTGTACATTTTTCAATATTTCTCTTCCAAGAACCTAATTGTTCCAATGTATTTGTATCTAATAAGACAATAGCATCTGCTTTCTCGATATCAAGAGAATCCACAACGATTCTGGAGATGTACTTTAAACTCTGTTTAGAATGTTTGTTCAAACCCTGAAAGCAGCAAGTGTCATATTCAAACTGGATGCGATTTTATTTAGAAGAGAAGAAAAGGCATAAGCTGAACACAAAGCATCAGGATCAACATTTTGATGACAAATTAAAAGGATTGATTTTCCAGAAAATATCCATTATATATATAAAACTCAAAGTCCTTTCTACCCAAAAAAAGTAAGAATATGTTGAAAAGAATTGAGAATATTTTTTTGAATTTAGGATAAAGGTTGTAATCTCTCCTGGACTGTCCTTTGAAGGCTTTTCATTCTTTCTTCCATTCGAGATCGTTGTTTTGTTAAAACAAGTATTCTTGTATTCAATAATTCCTTTCTTTCACTAAGTTCACCCATCACTTTCTGCCTCTCAGATTTCACAAGAAGGGAACCTATGGACTTGTAGATTACAGATTTATCATCCATTTTTACAAGTTCATCTAAAGCTTGATCTATCTCAGAGTTTTCAAGGTTTAATTGTTGCTTTTGAGCGATAACTGCTTGTAAAGTTTGTTGTAATTGCTGTAAACGGAGCAGTTGTTCTTGTAATTGTGCTGGAAGTTTAACGTTACTCATTGATCTATTCCTCAATTATAATTACAAATTACCACAGATTTTCTTAATATGATACTTGTGAGTCTAAGAGTTATTATATAAAAGTTAAGGTTCAAACCTACTCTTATATTGATATAGTAATAGAATTCTTCAAATTTATAACTTCTATACTTTTACTAAGAGTGATAATCCACCGCAAATAACTATTGGTTAATGCTCTTAGAGTAGCGGTATTATTTGATTTAAAATGAAAAATTAATAAATTTTCAATTCTTTGTACTTTCACATGTAACTCTTTTAGATTAGAGGTATGTATCTCTGGTATCAAAGCTTGATGAATAGTTTTAGCAATTTTATCTGAGGAACTTTCGATTTGGATAATAGCTATTTGATCTTTGGTTTTACTTGTATTATTCAAAATTATCCCATAATAATTTGTTAACAATAAATATTGGACCTACTTCCTTAAGTATAGGTGGCATGGTAACAGCTATCTTCATCCAACATTTCTTTAAATTTGAAAAATGTATCGAAGCTTGATAGGGCAAATCTTTTTGTATAGATTCTATTGGAAGTTTAATAAATTTAGACAAAGCATGGGCTAATCGGTTGACGTCTTTTGAAGTATTTTGTTGGATAGTTATAGCAAGCTTTTTATGGATAGTTTTTCTGAAACCTAAATCATTTTGGGTCTTTACGTGTGATAGATAAATTATGGGATAGAATAGACTTACTTTAGGTGAAATAGTATACAATTTAATCTTACTGAATCCTCCTTTCCATTTTTCAATGATTATTAATCGATCAGCGTTAACAACTAGAGCTTTATCAACAATTCCTTCAAAATTTAATTTACCTCTATTTATCCGCAGAGAGTTTGGAAGGATACGGGATAGATCATTACAAAGTGTTCGGATGTGTTGAGTTGGTCTATGGGAAGTAGTAATAAAAATCATAGCTTCATACTCAATCTAATTATCAGTTCTTAATTCAGAATACCTAGAGTGTTTGAAATATTTTATGTTTCTTATTATGTAATCTTTCTTATAATTTTAAAAAAAGCTTCTAAACAGTAATCGATTGAAGAAAAATATTTCTTTTCTGAAAGGTAATTAATACATTAAGCTAATACAAAAAGTGGATAGCGAAAGTTAAAAGATTCTGAAACAAAAAAAAGATCTAATAATGATATACTTACGCTTTATCTATTGGTTTATAGAGAAACGATAATTGAAAAGAGAATATTAATATGTTTTACGAAAAGAGATAATAATTTATTGTACAGTTAAATGTAGTAAGATCTAGGAGTATTAAATAAGAAGAGGGGATTATGAATTGTCGAGACAAATTGAAAAAATTAAAAGGATTAAGTTCCCTCGTATTTCGTCTCTAAAACCATCAAACTCCATCATAGTTCTGATCATTTTAACTTTATCAATCTTCATCCTTGGAGGAGGGGTTTATGATATTATGGAACAACCCTTGGCAGTACTACCTACTCCAGGTAATCCAGGATATTATCCTGATATTACTCACCAATTCTTAACAGAGAGTATTTCGTTTATCTTCTTTTTGATTATAGGTATCTCTGGAGGATATATATCCTACAGGAGCACACGATACGCTTACAGACCTAGAGAAGCTAAAATGTTTTTAGCGATAGGAGTCTTGATGTTGTTTGTTGCGATAGTAGGTTCTGAATTAGCTTTACAAACGAAGATTTGATGAAGGATATTATTAGTAATAATGTAGGACATCCACTATGGCGTTTGTATGTCTAAATCAATAATGCCTGTCTTGTTAATCATAAATAGGCATCGTGCGTCAACGTTTTTGGTAATAGAAGGTTTTTCAATTAAAACTTCTCTGATAGCAGGATTGTTAGTCATTCTAGAATTTAAGATAGTTTGTGCCCAAAATTTTAAGATCCGGTTAGCTACAGGTTCGACCTGTTGTTTACCATTTTTAAATACATCTCGAACTTGACTTATAAGAAGAACTGCGATATTATGTGTTTTAGCAATGTTAGCTAAATAAGCAATCTGCCGATTCAGATCTCGGTTTAAACTAAAAATTTTATCCATTTGTCCTAACTCAAGACGATAATGGGACGTTATGGTGTCAACAATGATTAGAATGACATCATTAGAGATATAATCATCCAAATGTTCGATAAGTAGTGATTGTTCATTGAAACTCTGAGGTTTAAATATAAAGATCAAAGGAGAGATATGGTTAAGATTATAGTTAGCTATTTGTGAAAGACGGTTTGGGGAGAAATTGTTATCCGAATCTATGATTATTGTTTTTAAGTTATGTTTAGCAGAAATAACAGCACATTGGAGAGCTAGAGAACTTTTTCCTGTATTAGCCTCACCATAGATAAGAGTTAGATTTGCCTTGGGTATCCCACCACCCATGATTCGATCCAGTGATAATAATTGTGTAGGAAGATGTAGAGCTTGTTTCTTCAAAGTGAATTTCCAATTATTCAATCGGTTATCTTCTAATAAAAATATGTTGTTGGATACCTCGTAATAATAAACACGACAATAATTGGATTCAGTGTGGATAATAGATAGAGTTGAATTGTTAGTAATATGAGAGTTTAAATTAAAAGTCTGTATGCTAACAAAGCTAGAGCAATAATATTTATCAGTAGGATCTGTCGCTGTAACAAGGTCCATGCAAATCTGCTTTCTTTAGATGAGAAAGGATCGTTATCTTTACTATATTGTTTAGCTACTTCGTATAGTTCTCTACCATATCCGGCTACACAACCGTTAACAAATGAAATGATTAAGATTTGTGGAGTGATTTTTAGGCTTTGAAGATAGTAACTACCCAAACAAACATAACCCCAACTCAAAGCTAAAGAAGGAGTATTGTGAAAGAATCCATTAAAGAGTTCAAGATCGTATGTGATAGCAAAGAAACTCCATACTAGAGAAAAAAACCAGAAAAATCGGGCAACATTCATAGTCAGATATAGTCCAATTAGATTTGAAATAAGAAGAGATGAAAAACTTACAATCCAAAGATGGATCTCAGGAATGGTTGTATGCCAAGGTCTTCCCTGAATCTCATCGAAGAAGTTAGCAGATACTCCGCCAACCATGAAAAGCTGGAAAAGAAGTATAAGGAGCCTATCTAAATAAATGACAGGGGCAGAGATACTGCCAATTATGGCAAAAGCCAAAATGCAGGATGTAGTCGGTAAATGGAGAAGACGGAAATATTCTCTTAAATTCAGAGAAAACCCAACCCTTTAGTTTCTATTTCAAAGGTCTATTAATAATGAGGAGATAATAAAGATCACCTCTATTTTTATAAAATTAATAGTTAAAAAAATAATTTATAAAAGAGTATTGTTTTTTAATGATACGATTTCTCATTAATATTTTTAGAAAGATCTCGAAATGATAGTTTCTTGGTACATTAAAGAGTTATAAAAAAAAAAGGTAAGATTAGGAAATGTGAATTTTCTTTTTTTAATATTTCTAAAGGTGGGTTAGATTGCTCTCCATTAGATGTTTTTATTATGTTAAAACTTTTATTTTCAATCGAGAAAGACTATCATAATTATAAAAAATTACTCGCCAGGGTATGTCTTGGAATTAATTATAATATTGTTGTGAAGATAAATAGTATTAATCAAAACTTTAATGTTCTAAAATAAAGTATGTATGGTCTTTTAATTCATTTAACAATTATTAAAACGCTAGATTTAGTTTACGCTCATAAAATCATTCTATTTTAGAGATTGGAAGCATATACATCTAAGAGTATCTTA
>DAOVAG010000141.1 GCA_030671165.1 Candidatus Bathyarchaeota archaeon
TCCACAGACTTTTTGGTTGCACTATAAACATAATGATGAGATCCTTTGGGTTGGTCAAATCTTTCAATTGGATTCCTCGGGTGATTTCTTATATTTGCCTGCAGCAACAGTTCTACTAAAAAATAATAATTTCGATAAAGCTATTATCCCCGATACTGTGAATTGTAATGAGCTTATTGGAATCAGCTATTACAATGATAAATGGTATGCAGGTGAACGGTCAGGTGACACTTTTAACCATAAAACACCAACATATCCTCGGGGCGGAGGTTTATGGGAGTCAACAGATGGTATTAACTGGATTCGACACACAAGTCCTGAGATGGAGGATCCCATAAACCGTACATACGGACGAGAACTCCTCCTCGCCACTTTGAATGGACATTTATACGGCTTTTATCAAGGCTCATCAATCGCAAAAACGCTCATTCGAAGGTTAAACACGAATGAAAACATTTGTGAATCACCTCTCCTGAATCAAGGTTTAGTCCCTTTTCAAATTCACGAAGAAGGTTTCGATTGGAAAGGATATATTCCTTTGAGAACTGGAGAAGATTTAGGTTGGTTTGACGGCAATACGCTTAAATTTCAACATTTTGGATCAATCGAAGGTCGAGAAGTTCGAGATGCTATTCCCATCGGACTTTACGAAAACAACTTGATAATAACGGTTAGAAGCGGAGACGAATATACAGTTCTTAGTCTCTCAGAACCTTTCGGTGAACCCGATAAAATCGCTGCGAATTGGATGGAAGGTAGTGATGTTAGAGGAACCATTGATGGCGATTATGCATATTTAGGAGTGATGGGTCCCGGATATTCAGCTTTAGACCGAATGCTGTTAAAGGAAAATGAAGAACCCCAACAAGTATTACTTAATGATTATGAATATTGGGTAGCTTTCGTTAATGAAAATGAAGCAAACGGAAAAGAATGGTACATCAACGTACCCTATACCTGGTGGTATGGACTTTCAAAAATACAATTTATCGGAAGATTAATGAACCATATTACCAAACAAGATGAGCCACTCTGGATAATGTTAAAAGATGAAAAAGACACCTCTCTTTATGTTCAGATCGAGAAGACTTATGTTAGTGATGAGAGAACTGATTTAGGTAGTGTTCAGACAGTAGGTTTTCATGCTATTTGGACAAATAACGGTTCTAATGTTAATGGGGGTCACATATTCATTAATGGGACAGAATACATTACAAATGGAACCGGTTGGTTAACATTTACTGATCTTTCGGAAACGTCACAAAAGAAAACTTGGTTAGTAACTGGCGCAAATTGTGATGGAATAACAAGATATTTACAAACAGTGGTAAACCCCAGTATTATTTGGGATAGGGTAAACATCACTCTTTCTATAGATAACACCAAAATTGATGTAAAATCTAATGCCACTATAAACTGGACGGGAGTTTACGAATATGATGGATCCATCTTTAGAGGTTTAATAACTCTAAATTCAACGCAAACTTTACACAACACAGTTGGAAAGAGAGGATACACTGTTCTCTTAATAGAAGACCCAGCCTACGGTTTAACAGTGCAAATGAGTAATGACATTTTTTGTATATGGGATACCGGAGAAGTTCTGACCGTACAAATATGGATACAGTGGTGGTTCTGGATAATTGTAGGTACAGGAATGATACTTGTTCTTGGTGTTTATCTTGTGAAGAAAAAAGGTGTTCGTTTCTCTATTTAAACCAGTTATTTCAAATTATCTGGTAAACTATATTTCAAGGTTTTGGGAGATATCTTCAGTGGTCGCTTATTCGAATCTCATTTAACCAATCTATAGTAAAACTTGACCATTATTGCTGATAATCCTTAAGAATTTATATGTATTTAAGAAACATATATAACGGTGTTATGATTCTAACTGGAGTGGAATATTTGAATATCAAGAGTGTTAAAGTTTTGGATGTAATGGATGTAATTCTTAGTCGAAGAAGCATTAGACAATATGAACAGAAAGAAATTCAAACTGAGGTATTAAACAAAATTCTTGAAGCTGGACGCCAAGCACCTTCAGCAGCCAATAGACAACCAATACACTTCATCGTTGTAACTGAGGATAATATTAAGAAAGAATTATCTAAAGGCTTATTTAATAGATTCATAAAGGATTCTCCCCTTACAATTGTAGGATGCGCTAATACAGGTGCCAGACTCACTGGGAAATGGTCTATTGTAGATACGACAATTGCTCTACAAAACATGGTCATTGCTGCGTGGACAATGGGGGTTGGATCATGTTGGATAGGGGATTTCAAAGAAGAGAAAGTTAAAGAACTACTTCAGATTCCTAACAAATGGAAAGTAGTGGCTCTCATACCCTTCGGGTATCCAGCAGAACAACCAAAACCAAAAAAGAAAAAGCCCGTTACAGAATTAGTTAGCTTCAACAAATTTAGTTAGCATTACGAATATACAAGCTTCATTTTGGTATAGAAGGATTTATTATTACAAAAAGAAGGCAGTGTATTCTCACCTTGACGAAAGTTACCCGATAGCTCCCCGAAGTAATATGTTATTTCATATAAGACATCTCCCTAGAAAAAATGGAGTTGCGGGGGATCAATGTTGACGTTTCCTGTATGCAGTAGGTTCAAATCCTAACCTCCACGAATTTACCCTTTTCCGTTTATTTTTCGATCTCCGAAGGCGTAATCAGAGTAGATCTGAAGAGTATAAAAGAAAATATAAAAAAATCTGATGAGTAGTAATGCACGTAAATTTGGAAAATAGAGTTATGAATATTTACCAGATAACCATATCCATCCTCTCTCCTTTTGAAGAGTTATAATCACATCAGAATATCTGGAATATTTCTGGACAATCATATAATTAGATGAAAAAGAAATCAAGAGATAAATAAAATTAGTAGTCTAGACACTTGAAGTAGAAACGACGACCCTGGAAGAAATAAATCAGACCAAATCTATATAATAATTATGACAGAGGAGTATTTAATTTTCACGGGGAGACCTAATGCAGGTAAGAGTAGTATTATTAAAAGACTTGTAGGTATTGATGTAAAAACAGGAAAGTACCCCGGAACTACCCGAAACATAAAGAAATATCCATTAAATCGTGGTTTAATTCTTGTAGATATGCCAGGTTTCGGTAAAATGATGGGAGCATCTAAACGATTAGAAAATATGATGAATAATCGGATCATTCATTTCTTAGAATCTAACGCTCTAAAAATAATATTAGTCATCCATGTTATCGATATAACAAAGTTTATCGAAACAACACAACGTTTAGAGAAGAAGGGAATAATCGCAGTAGATATTGAGATGGTTAAGTTTCTGACTAAAATATTACATGAATTTCCCCTCGTAGCAGCCAATAAAATAGATAAAACAGATAGGAAGGCGATAGAGACTAATCTACAAGAG
>DAOVAG010000012.1 GCA_030671165.1 Candidatus Bathyarchaeota archaeon
AATGCCCCAACCTGTCGAATTTCTGCTTGATACTCCTATTTGCACTATAAAACATCTTCCTGACAATGTAATAACCGAATTAAAAAAAGCACGAAATTTAATACGGGAAGAATGTTAACTTAATATACTTTAATTCTTATTTCTAATTATATAACCATGATGCGAAAAACTCCCATTAAGAGAAGACCGACCACTCTCGAAAATTATAACCGTCTAAGGAGAGAAAGACAATATCTACTTAATAGGTGTGTGTTATACCGTCAAGAAGTTATAGAAGAACATCGAAACCAATCTCAACTTTTCTGTGGCAAGAACTTACCGAAACCAGTTAAGCCATTACCCGAAGAAACTCTCAGAGATATGAGAGACGAGTTAGAAGCTACTACTGATATAACTAAAAAAGATTTTGAACGACTTAAAGTTATCTCAAAAGACTGTGGATTTGATTATGACCGCTTGGTTCACAATGTTAATAGCTTAGAGACATTATTCAAGGAAAGAGGTATCGTTAAGCCAAAGAATCAACGATTTGGGGCTGCCATTAAGATTACTCATCCCGAAACTGCTATAAGAGCAATAGGAAGTTGTATTGGAGTAGGTGTAGGTTCGATAACTGGCATTATAAAGCAATTACAAGAAATGGGGTTCGATGTCGGCAAGTTGCGACACCGTTAATAATTATGGCACAACCAAGTATAGTCTACCGGAATATAAGTGAGATTAATTGCGAAATTAGACGACCATTTAAGACTAATTTCGATTGTAAATTAAAGAAAGTATCTAATGGCAGGAAAGAATATTTTATTGATAATATTTGGAATGTAAAAGTTGCTAATATTGATACTGAAACTGCTATTCTTTTAAGAGAACCCGATAAAATTACTGTTTCTATGTATAATCAAACTAAAGGTGTAGAATGCACTATTGTTATGGCACAAGGCGGTAATCAACTCATCTGTCAAGATAAATCTCGTTTGGAGGGGAAATAATGAATGTTAATGAACAAATCAAGCTCAAAGTCAAAAGAGCAGAAAGAAACTGGAAAAGTTTTGTTGAGAATTACGGGCAATTTGTTAAATCCCAGATGGATAACACTTTTAGAGAATTGGACACCGCTCTCAAAGAGCATCAAAAAGTAGTAGCTAAGGCTAAAAAACAAATTCAGAAAATAGTAAAAAAATGATTGGTCTCATTATATTAATAGTTATTGTTGTTCTATGTCTAATTTGTTATTGGTTATCAGGAATTGAGATTAGAATCCTTGATGAGCTTAAAAAAAAGTAGATACAAAGTATATTTAACAAGTAGCATCCTTTTTCTCTTATTTTATTAGATTTGTCGCAAAAAAGTAGGAGTTTTCATCTAGCACAATATAATATATACTCCTAGACGGAAACTCCTAACTTTTTTAATGTCGCTTTTTATCGTTAGTTAGAAAGGCTGAAGTAATCTATAATTCTATATAGCACTCTATAAAATGCTATAACTTATAAGATTATATAACTTACTATAATTATGACAAATAATACAACTATCGCCCTATCAAAAGCGACAAAAGTTAAATTATTAGCACTCAAACTTGTTCCTCAAGAATCTTATGAGAATGTAGTTATTAGACTAATGAAATTTTATAAAGATAAAATACGACCCCGTAATTATCAGCCAACTCAAAAAGTAGAGAATATGTCGACAAGAGATAAGAACAAAGCTCAAGGTTATGAACAGTTCGATGACGACATGGAATAACATATTTGTATCTACAATTGTATCTACAATAATCAAAATGTATCTACATTGGTGTTAAAATGGAAAACGACCAAAAAGAGCTAAAGGATAAGGTCAGAAAGGAACTTGGAATGAAGATTTTAACTTATTCTCTCAATCTATTCCAAAAGTATAAAATGCTTGGCTATCCCGAAGAGATAACGACTATTTGGTTTGGAGTATCTCAATCACTAATCGAAATGTTATTAACTAACATCCACGATATTAATATTAATAAGTTTCATACCGTCAAAGCTAACATTCTCTCTCAATTAGAGAAGTTGGAAAAGACTATTGGTCATATTGATTCTCCAACAAAAGATATGTATGGATAATAACCATGAAAGATATTATAAGAGAGATAGATTATAGTAAGATTGGCACTACTAAGAAAGAATACGAAGCTCGAAGACAGAAAGACGAAGACTGTGAACGAGCTGTGTGCGAACTTGCGAGGGATGTTCTTGATGTTCAAATTGACGATGCTATGGGGTCAACTTTCGAGGGTGGCGATACTTATCTTAACAAATTAATAGGTGAAATGGCTTCTCAAACATTACCACCGTATATTGACTGTGTATTAGAGCGTTGTGCGAAGTTTATGACTGAAGATGAGTTAGGTAAATATTTAGTAGCTCGAACTGACTTGCGGGGTTTGTAATGGAAGAACTATATAAGAGATGCGAAGAAGCAATTGAATGGCTTCGGGCACAATCCGTCAAAGAGAACATCAATCCAAGAAAGAGAAAAGAGCTATATGAGTCTTGGGATAAAGTCTACCAGTATTGTCTTGTTAGAGGCGGAAACATTCTTACAGGAGAGAGAATAAAAATCTTGGCAACCCGAATGGATAAAATCAAGGACACATTAGGAATTAAAGTTCGTCAGAGTGTAAGAGATTCATTAGCCATATTTAAAGGGAGGAAACCGTTTAAATAATGCCAGACCAAATATTTGCGTGTGTTGACTGCGGTCAAGTATATCTTACTGGTAAACCACCAAAAGAATGTATGAGACATAATTGCTCATCGACTACCTTTAAAGAGATACAGAAAGAAGATGTTATTGATATGCACGATGTAATGAATACCTTTATAGAAAAACTCTTAGCAGGAGATTATGACTGAAGACTATTGGAAGCATGTGGGTCGGGGTTCTTATGCCAAGTATTCTAAGTGGCGGGATATGTCTAAAATCAAACAGCCTAAGTTTAAAGCTCCTTTTGAAATAACATCCTTCATGCGTGGCAACTCATCATGCGACTGTCGTTGCGAAGCTAAAATGTTGCCAAGAAACACTATTTTAGTAGAATCACCTACTCCTGAGAGAACTTATGAAGCATTAAAAAATGCGTGGCGTAGGAATAAATTCGGTTGGTTAGCTCATGGAAGCTGTCAAATTGCTATATCTAAGGGTCTACTTAAAGCTCCTTTCAGCGAAGTCAAAGAAATATTAAGACCGACCAAGCTAAAGTGTTTTGATAACATAGATAACACCAAACTCAAGGAAGGGGATATTCTCTTAACCCGAATAGGTAGTCAACGGAGCGTTGGCAAACCCCATTTGATATTAGAGGGTCTTAAATAGTCTAACTAAAATATATATTAATGAAGCTAATTAAGAAAATAGCAGTAATTCTTATAATATTAACTGATGTTATTCTCATGGTCGCAACATACCCGTATATTTGGTTTCGACCATTCATTATGACCGTTCCACCATTAGTTTCAGGGTGTTTAATAGCACAATTAATTAAACCAGAGGGATAAATTATGGCATTCGTATTTTGGTTTTATGGGTTATCTGGGAGTGGCAAAACAACCATAGCAGATATATTTGCCAAGCAGAATGAAGACAGATATGGTAAGATTGAAAGGTTAGATGGTGATAAAGAAAGAGAATGGTGGCACAACGATTTAGGCTATTCAAGATTAGACAGAATCAGAAACATTACAAGAGCAACAGCGAAAGCTAATGTTCTATCTTTAAGGGGGATAACTGTTGTTGCTTCATTTACTACTCCGTTCAGAAAGATGAGAGAGCATCTTAAATCTGTGTTAGGTGATAGATTACAACTAATACTCATAGATACTCCATTAAAAGAGTGTATTCGAAGAGACCCTAAAGGTTTATATAAGAAAGCGATGAGTGGAGAACTTAAAAATATGATTGGAGTTGATGTGAAGTTTGAATACTAAATATACTCTCTTTATTGGCAGATTTGACCCGTTTCATAAAGGTCATAAATATATTGTTGATTCTTTTGTTAATAATGGAAAACCCGTGTGTATAGCAGTTAGGGATTGCGAAGCTCACATATCTTCCGATGACAGAGTAAAAATCATCAAGCTAATATATAAAGGCATCGCTTCAGTTAAAGTAATTAGCATTCCCGATATAGAAATGGTCGCTGTTGGAAGAAATGTAGGCTATTCCATAGTAGAAGTGCCCGAACATATTAAAACTATTTCAGCAACTAAAATAAGAAAAAGGTGGAAAAAATTAAAAAGTTCGTAAAGGGTCAGAGACAAGTTAGGTTTAAGCTAATACCAATTCCGATGCGAAAATGTGCCGATTGTCGTAATTTCATACATCTTGGAGAGTTTTGGTGGCAAATAGATGGTCATCCATATCATTTAGGTTGTGCCCCTAATAATTAAATATCTTAAAACCTAATACTCTAATATGAATGTAGAATCTGTTTATCATACTATAAAAAGCAAAATAAACGGACTCACTAAGGGAAACGGTGAATGGCTTCGATTATTAGCTTTTACGGGTGTGGCAACAGCAGGAGCAATAGGTCTTGCGTATAGCACACCAGAAATAGCACACCGAGTTCCGAAATCTTTGAAGTCGGGAGCAGCATTAGCAATTATCGACTTGATTTGGGAGAATATTGGCTATTACACTAAAGCTTGGAAGTCAAATCATAGTCTCTTGTATCTTGGTAAAGCTCCTGTCGAAGTAGTAGCTATGTCGGGATTAGCGGGAGCAACATTATCATTAATGCTTCCCGAACAGAAAGACCGTGCTTTACAGATTCTTTATCCGTTAATAACAGCCATGACGGGAGCAAGTTTGGAGTGGTGGCTAAGACAAAAGGGATATATGGAATACCATCCTAAATATAAATGGATTCATGCTTTTATAACTTACTTTATAGTGTTTTTCGCACTACACGAACTACATTATAAGTGGGATGATATAGAATCAGCGGTAAAAAGAAAGCTTACCTAAAAGTGAAGCCATCGTTTACTTTTCCGTCAATCTCGTCTCTGAGATAATCATAATTGAGCAATATTTCAAACGGAGTCGTAGCTTCCTCGATTTTCTTTATATATAGAAATGCTTTATCAGGCAAAGGTGGTTTGATAGGTTTACCTTTCTTCATATATAATATTTGTTTAGAAATCTTATAAAGCTGTCTATTAGAAACTATGTTTTCCGTAATTGCTGTCTCCAATAGCTCAAATAACAGCTAAAGCATACCCACCAATCCCCGTCTCGACTCATTCCAAGATGTAATGGAACATAAATGCGACCTTTGATAAGTTTTCCGCACTCATCACATTCAAATCCATCATCTATTTTGCGTAATCTTATAACAACTTTACCGATTTTCATAATTAACCATCTTATAATCTTTTGGCAACTCTTCTTTATTAACAACTTGAACAGGATGCCCCGAATGTTCTCTTTTAAAATGAGCTAATGCCATTATACTCACGGGGTTATCTAAATGAATCGGAATATATTCTTTACATTTGAAACAAGCTTTAACTCTTATTTCAGAATCAATTCCGATGTTTCAACACCTTTGAAAATAATTAGCCTTTCTAAATTGTCATGTTTTTTACCGTAGTTATGGCAACCAGTATGCTCTTTACCACACTTCTTAGCTAAACATGGGTCTTCTTCTAAAGCAATCCAAGATTTTAAGAATTTACTATATCGAAGGCACGGACAAACTAAAGTCATTGCTTCTTCCCATATAGCTTTCGGAAACTTCTTTTCAGTCGTTCCACCCACCTATATAGAGTAGCTGTATCGCTTCGGTTGGTATTCTGTCTTCTTGATAACTACCCATATAAGCATATCTGAATGTGAGATAATGCCCACTTCGTCTTATAGTAATTTCTTCGGCATGAATCTCTTTCTTCTTACCATACTTACTCTGAAATTCCTTCTTTATTACCATTCCTATCTTCATAGTTTAACCACTTATGGTCGTTTATTAAGTTTTTAACATCTTTTTTAAGTTCGATAACATCTTTAGCCATATTATCCATAAAGTCTAATAGCTTTCTTACCATACTCATTCTTCAGGCAACTCCTTGAGAATTTCTAATATCTTATCAATATGCGTTTCGAACTTAACGAGATTAGCTTGTATCTCTTCCATATTCTTTTCTAATTGTGCTATCTTCTCTGTTTGCTTACAGAGATTAGCTTTATTTAATTCCGCTAATTGTTTTGCTTCCGCAGCGGTATTAATCTTTTCCAATTCCTTGTCCATCTCCATCTGGCATTCTCACATTTATCATTTTTGCTTTTTGTAAGTTCCTAAGAGCATCGGCTAACATCGTTGGTTTGACTTTGCCACCTAACGCTTCAATAGGTTTTGTAAAATCAACTTCGAATATTTTTTCATTCATAAGAGCATCAGTCATACCTTTGAGAATAAAATCCTCAACTTCTTTTTGAGTTATTTCCTTTTCCTTCATTGTAATGTTTTTCCGTATTTAATTCCGTTATTAAATCCATCTATAAAAGTATTTTTGATATACCGTCTTACATCTCCCGTCAGAATTTCTTTAAGAGCTTCTGGCATTACGAGAGGTTCTGGTAGTTTGTTATCTTGAACAATTCCTACTTTCTGTTCGATAGCTTCAATTCTTAGACCAATTGGTTGAAACCATTCTTCTAAAAACATAAACATCCTATCTTCAAATTCTCCCATTACCAACCACTATAATCTTCTATTTTATTATCAATTTTTTCGTATTTAACCATTTTTGGTAGTCTATCTAGTACTTCAATAGGCAAATATTTTAATTTAACTTTTGTAAAATTTCCTAAAGTAGTTATTAATTGAACTGTCTTAGAGAAAGGTGGTTCTTCTAAACCCGATTTCTTGGTATCGTAGCCTACATAAACTCTTTCTGGGTGTAGTGAATATATCCATCTTCGAAGTGTCCAGTAGTCAAAATCCATAATAGGTTCAATAGTAACTACTTTTCTTGGATGCTTAATATCTTTGAAATCCCAGAGTCGATTGTTAATAATTGGAGCTTTTGAGATTGTTTTGTATATCCTATTCGATTCAATTGTCGTTCCGAGCAACACATTCTTAGGAAATTTATAATCTCTGAAGCACTTAGGATTTTTAGACTGAAAAAAGAATGTCTTAAAGGGTAATTCTCTTATACGGTCTAAGATTTGCTCAATCCATTCTTTCTTAGCAAAAGTTATATCTCCTGAAGAACATGCCCAAATAAACTCATCACCAGTAGTTTTTGGTAATGATTGTCTTAAGCGTTCTGGATGGAAATGCGGGGTATAAGTATAGCAATCATCGCAATTATGTTTCTGTCGTTTCATTTGAGCTTGGAAACTCTTGCGACAGTAATGACAATCATATTCGCAACCGACAAATACATTCCATTGCTTTACTGAGTCAGAATACATATTAGATTTAGTTTTTGTCATTTTCAATTCCTCAACAATATAGTATAAATACTATTATCACTATTGATACTGGTATTATAGTCATTTAAGCGACCTCGTAGTAAGATGCTCTGCTTCCTTTCGTAATGAGAAGTCTTTCGGGCATTGAATTGGTTATTCTTTTAATTACTTTAGCAAGAGAGTTAGGATGGTTCATTCCTAAAGCTTCTGACCATTTCTTAGCTGATGATTTTCCAATTTCAGCAAGTTTTTCTAAGCATATTACTTCCCAAGTGCGAAAAACAAGCTTTTCTTTAGTAATCAACCTATATAATCACCTTTTTCCTTACCCCATAAGCTTTCTTTTATTTCAAGGTCTTTCTTAGTCATTTCTAACTCTTTTGTGGCAGTAATAACTTCTTCGGTCTTCTTATAACATAATTCCTCTAATGCTAATTTCTCAATTTCCATTTTCTTCATAGATTGTTCGGCAAATACTTTTTTCTCTATCTCATTAGTTAATTGTTCAATAGCATTGTGATAATTTTCTTTATAAGTTTCAAGAGCATCTTCAAGATGTTGGAGTTCTTCTAATTTTAAGTTCACTTCATTTGACTTTATGCGGAACTCTTCTAATTCACCAGTAGCAGCTTTATAGAGATTTAAATCATCTTTTAAATCAGTAATTTGGTTTTTCAAATGCCTATGCTTATCCATTCGTGGTCGTTTTTCATTAAGGATTGCTATAATTGATTTAGCCTTCGCAATGACTCGTTCTCTTATACTTTTTTTTTCTTCGCTCATAAGTTATCACTTTATTAATTTATAATTTATTGATAATAACCTATATAAAGACTGACAAAATGCGATAAAAAGTTATCTTTATTAGTGTTCTGAGTAATAAGTTATAATAATGGTTAAAAAAACTCCCATCTCAACATGCTTAACTCCTGAGCTTGTTAAGACTCTTAGATTCTTAAAAAGAACTGAAGTTATTAAATCGGTGTCGGGAGCTATTAGAGAAGTGGTTGAGGAAAAATATGCGGAGTATTTAAAGACCATGAAAAATCAAAGAAAGATAACTGAGTTTAAATGACATATTATTCAAATACGCAATATGAATTGCTTAAATCATTAAGTAAAGGGGATAGAAGTAGACCAGATTTATTACTTGAGATATTTGGAGAGTTAGAGAATAGAAGAACAACTATTTACGATAATCTGGTTGTTCTTCAGAGCAAAGGACTCGTAGAGAAATACCGAAAGAATGATGGCACACAAGGGAGACCCCCTACGATGTGGAGAATAAAAGAGAAAGGCATAATCATATTTAAAGAATTGGAGAGTAAACATGAAGAAATCAGATTTAATTAAAGAATTACAAGAACAAGTTAAGGAATTGCAAGACGAAATTCTAATATTAGAAGCGGGTGTTGTGGGTTTTGCTATTATTGGAGATGCGAGAAACAGTAGTGTAATGTATCGACTTAATAGACTGGAAGGAGTAGTCGAAGGGAAACGAATGCGGGTTGAGGAAATAAGTAAAAAAACAGATAAACCAACTTAAGCACATTTAAATATTTGGGATTTCAATTGTTATATGAGAATGTCTTTACGCCATACTTTTATTCTTCCACTTTGGAAACAATGAAGTCAAAAGTTAAAGGCATTCTCACTATAAATTTATATATTTTAAAATCTATTTTTAATTAACTATGTTTAGTCAAAAGCTAAGTTTATCAAACCTTACCTTCTTTCAAGATTTAAGCGAAATAAAGAAGCGACTTGCCGCAATAGAGAATTGGCAACAAGGTCAAGCAATTCCGACTATGGACATCAACAAAACTAATATTTCTACTACTTTAACTAAGGCTTTAGAAAATAAAGATGTAATAACTGCTATTATTTCTGACATAAAGAACCAACTAAGACCTACAATCGAGAGTGCTATGTTAAGAATTAATGACGCTAAAGCTTACGCTGAAGGGGCATTACAGAGTGCCCAAGAGATTGTTGCGACAATAGACCGTTCAGCTAAGGGTCTTCAAGCTGACGGAGACCGTGTCAAGATTATGACAGATGATATGTTAGCTTCTTTAGGAAGAGAAACTAACAATATAAAGACCGCATTCCAAGATTTCGGAACGACTATGCAAGGGGCTGCTACCAAAATAGTCATAGAAGCTCAAGATGTTGCTGCTGAACTGGTAGAAGCTCATAGAGAAATAAAACCAACATTAGATAATGCAATAGTATGGGCAAATAGGATTCGTTCAAGAGCAAGAAGGTGGGATTGGCTTGGAGCATTGGAAGCTGCATTTGTGACAGTCGCAAGATTATTATTTTCAGGAGTTTCAGCAGAAAGTGGACCGGTTATCCCCGAATTTTTAGAAGCATTTGACGAGATTAGTAGTGCTTTTACTGCTTTAGCTAACTCATTTGTGAGTTTTGGTAAAGCTTCGAAAGATGCTCCACTTGAACTCGGAGCAGATATTAATAATTCGGTGAATGCTATAACAGCGGGAATAACTAACTTTGGAAATAGTTTCGGAACTTTAACTGATGGTCTCGCTGCTCGATTTGAAGGACTTCCACCACCCGCTCCTGCTGAGATTATTCGACCTATTTATGTAAAGACTCCTACTGAATTAGAAGCAGAAAGAATTAGACAACAACAAATAGCTGCTGAAAAAGCAAGAATAGAATACCAACAAGCAAGAGCATTACAATTACAACAAGACCGACAATTACAGATGCTTCAGATGGAACAACAACAAGCTCCTGCTCCTACAACTACAACAACAACAACAACTCGACAGCTTACAGAGGAAGAAGAGATAATGATGATGAAAAGACTGGCAGGGAGGTAAAGAATATGGGAGTAGTAGAAGATATGGAATATATCGCAGAGAAAATTGCTCGAATACAATCAGTAATTCGTGCTAATCTTGTAAAGATTCAGCACATCTACGATGTTCGAAATGATAACATTTTGGATGTGGCTAAGGTAACTACTTATGTCGGGAATGTCAAAACTAAAGTAGATGCTGTAATTACAGCTTTGGGTCTTTAGTCTCAATGCTAAAAACTTTTATGTATGAAAGGTATTATTCTATGTATGAGTAATTTAGTTGATAAGTTCTATGAAATTGTTAAAGCTTTAGCGTGGGTTGATAAGGTCAAGAACGGAGAAGTTCCCGCTCCTAAAGGAGTCGATTTAAATGGGCAATTAGAGTTTTTTGAAGACCCAAGCATTTCTATTGGTATGAGTGGTATTGCTAAACAATTTGCTCGTTCTATTTACAAGACGATTGTTTATGAATACAAAGGACAAACTGTGACGGGAGACCTTGAAGTAGTAAACGAGAGATATGGTGGAGCTATCTCAGAAATAGCGTTTCTCTCTCCTAATACACCAGTAGCGAATAAGACTTATTCTGTTCAAATTACCACAGACGGAAATGATGTTTATAACGACTCGTTTGCTAATTTTGAAGTTAAGTCAAACTATTTGGGAGATATGAGTGCTTTAGATGATGGAACTAACTTTATTCTTACATTTAACACGATATTCTTTAATGAAAGCGTAAGAATTAGAGTTTATGGGGCAGAGGGAACAGTATTTACAACTATATATGTTAAAGCAATCAAGAGATTATTTCAAAGATAAAGGAGTTTAATATATGTCGGGATTAATAGAAGACTTATTCGAAGATTTAATTCAGTTGCTCCAAATAAAAGGGGGAAGAGCAAACCCCATTGTTATTATTAACACATTAAACGAAATTAACGATGAGTTAGTATCTCAATTAGATGATAAAGCTGATTTAGTTGCGGGAATTATACCCGAAGACCAATTACCAACTTCAGTTTTATTTGCCTTAGAATATAAAGGTTATTGGGATGCTTCCGTAAAAACTACTTATCCTGCTCCCGTAGATTTAGAAACGGGTCATTATTATATTATTGACGGAGCGGGAAATCTGAATGGAGATGCTTATCTTGTTGACGATTGGATTGTTTATAATGGTGTAGATTGGAATCGAATTGCGGGTGTTCCTTATAACTCTGCTAATTTTGATACAGATTTCGGACTTAAAGATACTGACGATTTATCCGAAGGTGTTAATAAGTATTATGATACTGGTCTATTCGATACAGATTGGGCAACCAAAGATACTGACGATTTACCACAAGGTGTTGCTAAGTATTACGCTTCTGGTTTATTCGATATAGATTGGGGGAATAAAGACTCGGATGATTTAGCTGAAGGTGTAAAAAAGTTTTATGCTTCAAGTTTATTTGATACAGATTTCGCAGCTAAAGATACGGGAGACCTAACTGAAGGAACTGACTTATTCTTTACCGCAGTAAGAGCAAGAGGAGCAATTAACGATGTTATTAATGCTTCGGGTCAGTTAGCTGGTAATTTAAATGGTCAAGCCACATATAAAATTGAGAGTATAATAGACCCAACTAATGACCAAGATGCAGCAACTAAGAAATTTGTCGATGATTCTTTCTTTCTAATC
>DAOVAG010000046.1 GCA_030671165.1 Candidatus Bathyarchaeota archaeon
GAGATGGATACTGAAGAAAAGAATCGGATTTCTCATAGAACACGGTCTATGAGAAAATTTGTGACTTGGTATCTGAAACATTATAAATAATTTAAGAGTAAAGAAAACTCTACTTCTCCCTCGTTTTTATCTCGGTCATTATCTATCTAAATAATCTTTGCACCTACAGATGCATCTGTTATTGTTAACCATAACGGTTTACCATTTACATCAGCAGCTAATAACATTCCCTGGGACATCACTCCCGCAATCTTTTTAGGTGAAAGATTGATTATAGCCACAAATTTTTTATTCAAAAAGAATTCAGGTGCATAGAATTCTCCCCCTCCAGCAATAATTGTTTTAGATTCGCCTGACCCCACATCCATTAATAATTTTAATATCTTAGTTTTACCCTCAATCGCTTCTGATTTTAATATTTTAACGATTCGGATATCCAACTTCTTAAAATCTTCATAAGATACATTTTTCATTAAAACAACCACTCAACAAAAGATTTATCCTGATAATATATTTTTATTCTTTTAATCCTTCATGAAACAGATGAAAAAGAACTTGATATCTATAAAATTCTGTATGATACCATCTAATTGTGCATACGGGATATGTATATAACCGTGGTCACCAATTATTATAACTGTACATCTTCATCTTTACATCGAGTCTATAAAAAAATTAGTCCAAATTTCTTATAACAAAGCAATAAAACTTTATAAGAGGAAGCTCTAATATTGCGACGTCTTAGAAGAGATATTCTCTTACTCATCACTTAAATTATGGAGGAAAACGTTTGACCCGCACTGGGAAATCCCGTTCCAGACGACCTTTAAGTAAAAGACCACCTATGTGGTGTAAATACAGTTCTGAGGAAGTTGAAGCCTTTGTAATCAAACTTGCAAAGGAAGAAAATACACCGAGTAAAATCGGAGTTATTCTCAGAGATCAATATGGCATTCCTCTCGTCAAGTCAATTGTAGGAAAATCAATTAAACAAATTATTCTGGACGGAGGTATAGAGATCCCTGTCCCTGAAGACTTAGATAATTTACTCCAGAAAGCTTCAACCCTTAGTAGACATCTAAATAAGAATAGATCTGATGTTTTAAATAAGAGATCTTTACAATTAATTGTGTCTCGGATACGTCGTTTAGCTAAGTACTACCGAAGGATGGGTACATTACCTAAAGATTGGAAATACAAGCCTCAAGTCGAAGCAATATGAATCAGGTGGTAGATTGGCTGATGACGATCAAAAGAATCCTGACGATTTTTTCATCAGAATAACACAAGCAGCTAATACTATCAAAAAACATATTGATACCAATGAATTCATACGGGTTATCACCCATATAGATGCTGATGGGTTAGCAGCAGCCGGTATTTTAGGTAAAACCCTTCAAAGAGCTCAAGCCTTCTTTAGACTTCGTATTGTAAAGCAACTTAATGAAGAAATAGTTAATGAACTGACCAGTGAAGACCCCTCGTTACTAATTTTCCTGGATTTAGGGAGTGGAAGCCTTGACCTTTTGGATGCTAAGCTTAAAGATTGTGAATTAATAATTCTTGATCATCACAAACCCATGGAGGTTACTATTCCTCAACTTACACATGTCAATCCTCATCTTGCAAACTTCGATGGTACACGAGAAATAAGTGGTGCTGGAGTCACCTACTTAACAGCAAAAACTATAGATAAGACTAACATCGACCTAGCTCCTTTAGCCATTGTTGGAGCTCTTGGGGATTCACAAGATAAGAATGATGAAAGAGGATTAATCGGACTCAATGAAGATATAGTAGACGACGCTGTGAATACAGGATGTATAATGGTTGATAAAGACCTTCTTCTCTTCGGAAGAGAAACGAGACCAATTCATAAAGCTTTAGCGTATACTACAAACCCCTTCATTCCCGGCTTGAGTAATGCTGAGGATAAATGTCTTGGTTTTTTGAGTAATCTAGATATTGAACTTAAACATAACGATCGATGGAGAGCCATCAATGATCTTACAGTTGAAGAGAAAGAAAAAATTTTCTCAAAAATAGCCACATATCTCTCCTCAAAGGGGTCACCTGATTCAGATGCCTTAAGACTTATCGGCAAAATCTATACACTAACTCACGAAGACCGATTTAAACCGATGCGAGATGGGAGAGAATACGCTTCATTCCTGAATGCATGTGGTCGAATGAGGAAGGGAGGTTTAGGTATAGCCGTAGCGATGGGCAGTCGTGGTGAAACACTGGATGAAGCTCTCAAGATTCTCACTAATTACAAGAAGATGCTCTATCAATACTTGGATTGGGTGATACAGACTCCTAAAGTGTTAAGGAAAATGAAGAACATATATGTAATCGATGGTTCGGATAAAATAGATGAATTAATCATAGGCACAATAGCCAGTATACTCTCTAGTAGTTATCTAAAAGAGAAGATGCCTATCATCGCATTAACATCGGCTGAAAATGGAATGGTAAAGGTTTCTGGGAGAATCCCTCACAATTTTAATAGAGGTAACCTTGATCTAGGTACAATATTTCACGAAATCTCAACAAAATTAAACGGTAGAGGTGGAGGACACAACGTTGCCGCTGGCGCACTTTTACCAAAAGAATCTGAAAATCAATTTGTCAAATCTATAAATAAACTTGTTGGCTCAATGCATCACACTGTAACCACTGACTGATCTTTATTTATTACTTGAAAAGTTGAGATTAATCTTTCCACTCGATCTACCATATGGTTAACGACGTAAAATAAACTGTAACGTAACATTTCTAACAAATTAGCATAATTTAGCTTGAGATGTCGAATGGTTTGGAATCGGATTCTTTCCAGACCAACAGTATGTACACAAATTTTCTTCTTTCAGAATTGTGTTTCCTGGAGCTTCAATGATCGATTTAACCATGTCGTTTAGGGAAATAAATTTTAGAGATACGATTCCTATGGACTCTTGAATCATTGAATTCAACATTTGATATTTTTTGGACGATACATCCAAATATTCACTTAGATCCTTTGGTTCTTCTCCCTCAATTTGTTTCATAATTCTCCAAGCTAATAAATCTGACTTCTTCGTAGTTTCGTCAAAATAACATGCAAATAGTTGTGGTGGTGATCCTATTCTAGCATGAACTTCTTTTGGCCCATGCCGCCAAATCTTGTCATTAAGATATCTCTTCAGTTGGGTACCTCTTCTTATCGAATCGTCTACAAGAACTATTGACTGATCCTGAATTATCTGAGGATTAGACACCTGTTTGTAGTAAGCAACTAACTCTCTCGTTGACTGTTTCGGTGGGATATAACTTCTACCCCATGCAGCTGTAAACTTTAATACAGGCCTTCTCAAAGGAGCAATTGATTCAAGAGTTTCCGTTAAATCCACTTTTAGCTCATCTGAGTTAATCTTTCCCTGTGTAAAAAGATTAATGATTTCCTTTGATTTGTTAATTCCTAATCTTAACTTCCCTTTAGCGTATCCATGTGCATGTGGAACCCCTGAATCCGCAACACCCATGATTAATGATGGTTTAATGTCATCATTTTGTGCAAGAAAATCTCCACATCTCTCCCTAACAATTTCACCACTTATCCCATAATGGCTAGAGGTGGGAAAATCAAAATACACATGTAAAAATGGGCAGAATACAATTTTTTCTCGACTTTTCATCTCGGTTTTGATACCTAACTCACTTATTGAAAATACATCCATGTATCCTGGATATCTCTGAATCTCATAATTCAGGTTAGAAAAAGCGGTCGTTTCTGAAGTAACAGCAAAATTATCCCCTTTCACTGTTGTCTTTTTTCCTATAACAAGAGGGAAAACACCGCTGGATGCATAGATACACCTCTCAGTTTCAGATAATAATATAAGAGATATGGTTCCATGGATTTGTTCATACATTTTGGTGATTCCTTCGGTTATATTGGAACCTTTACAAATCAGCTCACCCACTAATTCTGTTTGGTTATATTTACTTGAACCTTCTTTAAATGAAATACCATCATCAATCAGCTCTTCAATCAGCGTATCCGCATTTTTAATTAAACCGTCTGTACATAGAGCAAATATGCCTAACTTAGATCTAAAAACAAGCGGTTGTTTATCGTCTTCTCGAGAACTTATAACTCCTATACCTAAGTTTCCACTCAGTTTCTCAAAATCATCTCTAAACTCAGTCTTAAAATGACTATTTGTAATTTCATGACATATCGGATTAGTAATTCTATCTGATAAAACCACTAAACCCCCAATCGTAGTACCTAAATGTGAATGATAATCTATCCCATAGAATAGATCATTTATACAATTCTCTCTTGAAACTACACCGAAGAGACCTCCCATTTTCAATCCCTCAATTATTTAGTATTCACTCAAAATCTACACGATACAACAGAAATATTAACGAGAAATGATGTTCGTTCGTCTATCGTTAAAGTTTCATCCTATAAATTCTTTCTTTAAGTATTTCTGTCAAAACAGTTTCCCTAATTATTAAATAGAAAAACTCTCTTTTTTTCATCAAGTTTTTTTTATAAAATAAAGGATTTTAGGGTATGTTCAGATCTCAAGATCTAAATCATTTCTTCATATGGGACAGAGTCGTCATAACATACCCAACTCAAATTATCCCCTTGCAGAAATAAAAACACTGTGGAATTACAATAAATAGCCATCATACACCTTATTTTTCTTCTTCATTCTTAGCCATCTTTCTTTAAACAAGATGGTTCAATCCTTGAGTTCCTTTCACTTCTTTCATTTAATCTTTATATACCTTAGACTTAAACCGCACTAGCCATTTCCTCCTATTATCTCTCTCTAAAATTGAGTATACAGCAACTTTTCTTGGGGACTAGAGTAAACAGTGATCAAGGAACATTATGTCTTTCTTTTTTTAATGCTTAAAAAGATAAGAGAAAAATTATTACTGTATCTCTAATCTTCACAATCAATTATCCCATATTTATATTCATAAACTCATTTAGAAGAAACCCGTTGGAAGGAAAATAAGGTCTTCAGGAACCTTTATTCTCTCCAGTATCTTAACGGCATAATCTGTTTTTCCAATCATTACCCGTTGGTGAGCGTCACTCCCAATAGACAGTTTCACTCCCCTCTTCACACAATATTTGACAAATCTCTCATCTGGAACCTTCCAGGCACAATTAAGCTCAACGGCAACTCCCCAATCACAGAAAGCGTCAACTACACTCTCAATCCAATCATTAGTTATTTCTCTATGTGTTTCTTTTCGAATCATATCCGGAAGCCACGATACATGAGCCACGACATCCAATATACCGCTCTCAACAGCTTTTATCAAAGTTACTCTAACTTTCTCAACAAATCCTTTAGGATCCCATATTGGATAAGAATCACCCCAAAATTTTATGTTGTTAATTGAATGCAAACCACCCATGACAATGTCCAGTTTACCCACCTTTTTTTTAGAGATTGAGACTGTTCCATCCTGAAGAATCTCAACTTCTAACCCTTTAAAAACAGTGAAACGATTGAGCGTTTGTACATATCTTGAAAATTTACTTCGAGTAATCCTGTTTGGTAGATATTGTAATTCATTATAATGGTCTGTTATAGCCAAAACCTTTAAACCCTTAATTTCAGCGATCTTAACAGCTTCTTCAACAGAATAATTTCCATCAGAAAATGACGTGTGAACGTGAAGGTCAATCTTTTCAACGAGGGGAAAACCTCTACTAGACAATTATGCTTTGTTCTCCTCAATTCTTTAACCATAGATTAGTGGCGCTAGATCAGGAGAAAATGTAAAACATGCGAAAAAAATCACTATTAACAATAATGACATTACTTTCCTCTTCTTTGAGAGTGGAGCCATTTCATCTAATAATTCTGGATGTTTACTCCCTAGAAGGAATATTGCCAATAGTGCCATTACCCACCAACCTGTGAAAGCCATTACTCCCATCATTAAGTATGACACTCTACGATGCCATTTTGGGCCAAGCACTGCTCTGGATACGTGGCCACCATCAAGTTGTCCTATTGGAAAAATGTTAAGAAATGTTAGAAGGGTTCCCAACCAGCCTGCAATAGCGATTGGATGAAGAAAGTAACTATAGCTGTTTTGTCCCTGAAAAATGAAGGGTTTAAGAAACGTAAACAAAGCAGGAAGAAGAATAGATTGTCCAGAACCCATCGTTGATTCAATCATTGCATATTCTTCCATACTCACTGGAACTGACCAAGAATATCCTAGAAAAGAAACGACTAAGGCGACAAGGAAACCAGCAAGCGGTCCAGAGATACCTATGTCAAACAGTTGATTTCGATTCAATGTTTGACTCTTCTGTCTTATGATGGCACCAAAAGTTCCTAAAGGAGAAACTCCTGGTATTCCTGGTATAAATAAAGGAAGAGTGGTCTTGACATTATGTCTTCGACAAGCAATATAATGTGCTAACTCATGCA
>DAOVAG010000217.1 GCA_030671165.1 Candidatus Bathyarchaeota archaeon
AACATTAATGGCGAAGACGCTATCAAATTTTATACAGATAAGAGAATGCACTAAACTAGATAATCAAGAGCGTTTAAAGCTTCGCACATGGGTTTGTAAAACGTTCCCGGTTCAACGCCCATGTCTTTTAAGGTTGCAATGATTTCTCGTCTAATCATCGTCTCGTTATGGAACAGATGCTTTTCAACAAAAGTTTCAATTTCATTCTTATACGCTCTTACAATATCTTTCGCAATGGCTAAAGCCTTGTCTTTAATTTTTTCAATTTCCCCCTCTATCTCTTCTTTACTTTCCTCGCTTGATAATCCCCTGGAAAAGTATGTATCCCCACGCCTTACCCGCATCCTTAGCTTGGGCTTTTTGAGCACATATAAGTCGAGAGCTGATCTTGCCGCGTTAACTAGATCGTTCAATCTGCCTTCCTCCGTACCCCTGTTTAACTCGTTATAGACGGCGGTGCTACCCATCAACGTTATTGCATTTGCAAAGAAGTATTTAGACGAAGAGGCTGGGGTGTTTTTGGATGGTCTATGTAGACTCTTCCCAATGATTCCATCCGCTGAGGGCTCTATCGTAACAAGGATAGGTTCTAAGCCAACCGCGTATGCTGGTAAGGTGTGCCCCCCAAACTCGTGATAGCATGTTTGGATTTTTACGTCGTCTGTAAGAGACATATCGACTGGGGGGCCGTGAAGGAATCGTTTAATCTCTCGTACCATTAGTTTGTCCGTTAATTCGCCTTCCATACCTGCCTTATAGCTTGATCGGGAAACTATTTCCTTTACTTTACCAGCAACGACACCCTGTGTGAGGTAGGATATGGTTGTTATGTCGAAACTATCTGGTTTGTGCCCTAATATGCGGAGATAGTAATCAAATAGGGCTCTTCTGCTTTTGTCAGATGGGATACCGAAGATGACGTGTCTAGAGAATCTTCTTGCTATTTGCTCATCGATGTTTCTTCGCCTCTGTACAGAAGTTAAAATTATGTATGCTGGGTGTTTAAAATCGCCAAGCCTATCTATCTGTCTTCGAAACTCTTCTAGCATCGGGTTTTCTCTGTCACTCCTTCCAAACGCATTCCGCATCATGTCTCTGACACTCGAGCTCAAGCCGAGTAATTGTTTGACGTCATCATAAGCTATCAACAAAGGTTTTTCTTCGGCCTTATCTCTACATTCATCAAAAAACGCTCCGATATCTTCAGGATGAACTCTCTCTTTCTTGAGCATTGTGCTTCCATCTACGGGGTAATAGCCCCTTTCTTTGGCTTCGTTTACAACACAGTGGAGAGCGTGTGTCTTTCCTGTTCCAGTTCTCCCGAGAAATAGAGAACCACACTCAGATTGAATTAACATTTTTCTCTGGTCGTGCATCTCATCTTGATCTAATCTATTTAGATACTCTAAGTACTTCACGATATCCCGTAATTCTTCGCGGATTAAAGGAAACCCTATAAAATCTTTATATAAGCTAACCTCGCTCGATTCGAATTCTCTTAGTTCCATTTTATCACTTATTATGTTTTAGAGATTTAAGTCTAATGAAAAATACTCTCATACTCTAATCTAATAAAGAAGTGTGCTAGCCAGCGTCATGGGAAAAAGTTCAAGCTTTCTGCAGGAGGTCCCATGTGGCTTTTCTTACCACCTCTGAGACGGAGACGTATCTTCCCTGGGAGTTTTCCACGTATTGCACGAGCTGTTTGTAAAGGCTCTCTGGAATTACCAGACTTTTATATCCTTGTTTAGGCATGACCTCTTTTAAAAAAAATAATGTATTAAATGTTTCTATTTTACCCATTTAAATCCTAAAATATAAGAGTCTTTTAGGTACTTAGCTAGCTAGGGGTGCGTTTCCAACTTCAATAAAGCCTGAAGAAGCTCAGCTCTAGAAGCAGTATCTTTCTTCTGAATTTATAATATAGATTTACAGTCCGGAAGCTAAGGAGTTAGTGAATTAAGGAGTCGACTAGTGTAATCTTTTAAAGTAAATAACCTGTCTTAGTTATCATATGCCTTTTACTCCTTTTCACTTGGGTCCTGGCTTGTTGTTTGGGCTTCTGCTTATCAGATATGTCGATTTACCAACATTCTTGATTGCTAGTGTTATAGTCGATGTGGAGCCATTACTAGTTCTAAGTTTGAGTCTTCCCTATCCCCTTCATGGGTTTTTCCACTCTTTTCTAGGGGGAACACTAGTTGCCCTATTGCTAACTGCATTGATGAGTAAGGCTAGAAAATCAATGTCACCATTATTATTGGTTTTTAAAATCAAACAAACATTATCATTCAAGAATATCTTATCAGCCTCCTTATCAGGCATCTACATCCATATCCTTCTAGACTCTGTGATGCATATTGATATCAGACCTTTCTATCCCTTAGACCTGAATCCCTTCTTAGGTATATCATCGGTTTTAGGAGTTTACATGCTTTGTATTTGGAGCTTTATTGGAGGAGTAATTATCTATACAATCAAATTTTTTTTAGCTGGAGAAAAGCTAGCTAGTTAAAAAAAGACGAATTTATAGAATGGCTAAAAACCTCCTGGAAGAGATGAGGAAGATAACGTGAGGAATGAGGAAACAAGTATCATGCT
>DAOVAG010000160.1 GCA_030671165.1 Candidatus Bathyarchaeota archaeon
AAAATCTTTCAGTTTTTATGACAGAACTCAGATAGGCCAATTGATGGCAAGGGTGACTAGTGATATTAGAAGAATGACTATGTTCTACTCTTTTTGGATGAACTCACTTTTCGGTTCAATCATCCAAATCATTCTTATTTATTATTATCTTACAGGGATAGACATTAACTTGACACTTATTTCGTTACTAACGATTCCTTTTGTATTTGCTATTAATTATTTCTTCATGCAAAAAATTCATCCAATAAATTCAACGATACGGGAGAAATATGGAATATTAAACGCTACACTCCAGCAAAATATTGTTGGTATGAGTGTTGTCAGAATATTTACGAATGAACCGTTTGAGATGAAAAAATTTGAAGAAGTAAACAATACGTTTTTAAACGCAAATATGCAGGAAGTGAAACTTAGATCGATCTATCGACCATTTACAGGTTTCCTTCTAGGTCTAGGTACTGCAATTTTGTATTGGCTTGGGAGTGGAGAAGTCATTCGAAATACTCTTTCCTTAGGTTCATTACTTCTATTTAGTCAATACATGAGTATGTTGACTATGCCAGTTAGGTTTGTCAGTATACTCATTAATCTATATAGCCGTGCTATGGCTGGAGCGAAGAGGGTCTTTGAGATCATTGATTCAAAACCTGAGATTGAAGATAAACCGAACGCGACTAAATTACCGCCTATACGGGGAGAAGTTAGATTTAGTGATGTAACCTTTGAATATCTCAAAGATCGTCCTGTACTGAAAGATATTAACTTTCTAGTTAAACCAGGTGAAACGATAGCGATTCTCGGAGCTACTGGATCGGGAAAAAGTTCGTTAATTTATTTAATTCCTAGATTTTATGACGTAATTAAAGGAAATATTACCATAGATGATTATCCAATTAGAGATGTGACATTAAAATCTCTCCGTAGTAAAGTCGGTATAGTCCTGCAGGATATATTCTTGTTCTCAACAACCATTAAAGAAAACATTGTCTTTGGACAACCTGATGCTACTATGGAAGAAATTGTTAAAGTAGCGAAATTAGCTCAAGCTCATGACTTTATAATGTCTTTCCCAGAGGGTTATGATACAATTGTTGGTGAGAGGGGAGTTACTCTCTCAGGTGGACAGAGACAGAGAGTAGCAATTGCAAGGACTCTTTTAAGGGATCCAAGAATTTTGATATTAGATGATTCAACATCATTCGTTGACACTAAAACTGAACATGAGATACAAAAAGCTCTAGATGAACTACGTAAGGATAGGACAACGTTCGTGATTACACAAAGACTATCAACTATCAAGAATGCTGATAGAGTAATTGTGTTGGATAACGGTAAAATTGAGGAGATTGGGACTCATAAAGAGCTCTTGTCTTTGAAGGGTATTTATTCTCAGATATATGAGACTCAATTCGCCCCAAAAGAAGAGCTTCTCGTTCCAGATGAAGAAAAGGTTTCTGGAGGAATATCAGGATGAGTACACATATACATTTACATAGTCATAGGCGTTCTAGAGGTAAGAAATCTCTTGAGGCTGAAAAAATTGAAAGGACTTTACCTGACTCCATTTTATTCAATAGACTCCTTCAGTATGTGTTTAAGTATAAAACCCGTTTAATCCTGCTTATTGTATCACTCATCACTATTACACTCACGAGTATGTTTCAACCTTACATTACACAACTTATGATTGATAAATTTCTCACTTCATCAGAAATAGGTCTTTCAATTGATGAAAGAATAACAGGAGTCACATTTTATTGTCTACTTTTCTTGGTTTTAGCAATTATTAACTGGTTAGCAACATCGGGACAGACTTTCCTCTTAAATTGGTTAGGACATAAAGTCGTTTATGATATTCGAAATAATCTGATGAAACATCTTCAAGAACTTTCAGTCAGATTCTTTGCAGATGGTGAAACGGGAGATATCATGTCAAGGATAACTAATGATGTAGAAGCACTAGGTGACGTTTTTTTACGGATGCTCCCGACAAGCATAACAAGCGTAATCTCCATGGTGGGTTACATAATTATCATGTTTACTTGGAATGTTAAATTAACTCTGATTACTCTCGCAGCACTTCTCCTGTTTATTTTACCAATCATTTTCTTCCATAGTAAATCTGGTCAAGCCTTCATGAGAACTCGGAGGGGAATTGCAAGAGTTACAACGAGACTGGAAGAGAGTGTGTCAGGGATACGAGTCATTCAATCTCTTACAAGAGAGGGCCAAACTAGTCAAGAGTTCGATAAAGTGAATGTTGAGAACCTGCAAGCCAATATCTCTGCATCATTTTTAATGGCATCGTTTAACGCGGGAATACAAATTATCATAGCCATCGTCACAAGCATCGTATTATGGTTCAGTGTGAATGAAGTAATCGCAGGCACAATTAGTGTAGGCATAGTATTTGGTTTCACCCTTTATCTTATGAAAGTCTTCCAACCCATCAGTGAAATAGCAATGTTCTATAATGATTACCAATCAGCAATGGCAAGTATGGAAAGGATTGTAGAATTATCAGATGCACCTATCGAGGTTCAAGAACAAGATAATAAAATTGAAATCTCGCACTTGAAAGGTATAGTCGAATATAAAGATGTCACCTTTGGATACGATCCAGAGATACATATCTTAAAAAAGATTAACCTCAAGGTTGATCAAAACCAAACCATCGCTATCGTTGGTCATACTGGCGCGGGGAAAAGTAGCATGATCAAACTGCTAAGTAGATTCTATGATCCTCAAGAAGGTGCAGTCTATATTGATGGTCATGATATAAAGAATATATCTTTCAAATCTTTAAGACAAGGGATGGGTATTGTCCTCCAAGACACATTTCTATTCCCTACAACAATACGGGAGAACATTCGATACGGACGGATGGAAGCGACTGATGAAGAAGTTATAAATGCGTCAAAAAGTGTCAGCGCTCATAGTTTCATTGAACGCCTTCCTGAAGGATATGATACTAAGATTCGGGAAGGTTCCTCAAACATTTCTGTAGGCCAAAGGCAACTCATATCTTTTGCACGAGCCCTCCTTGTAAATCCACGTATCATCATTCTTGATGAGGCGACATCTAGTGTTGATCCATACACCGAACTAATTATACAACAGGGTTTAGAACAGCTTCTGAAGAATAGGACAGCATT
>DAOVAG010000112.1 GCA_030671165.1 Candidatus Bathyarchaeota archaeon
CAGTATAAATCTTCCCCAAATCGCCCAGAAAGTTACCTCTGAAGGATCTTAATTGAGGGATACCAGTAATATCCAAACCTGAAGAGTGATTGAGAAAATGCAATATCTCTCATGTACAAAGAAAACAGCTCTGTTCTTTCACAATTACAATTTCTCAGGCTCCAAAAGAGTAGTGGATAATATTCGCTCAATAGTCTATTCATGCAATAATATGTTAGATCCACATCAGGTTACTTGAGCTCGTAAAGTATAAAATCTGAAAGTAAACACTAAATTTTTTCAAGTCGAAGTATAGATCATTATCTATCTTTTTTTTATCGTATTACCCCAAATCGTCGACCTTTCTTATCTAACATGATTTCATATCCAGCCTCTTGTCCGATGCTCAAAAGATTTTTCTGTTCTTCCTCAGAGACCCAGTTAGCTTGAACCTCACCAACGAAGATCGTATGATCTCCCGTATCCAAGTTTCCCACTATCTTACATTCGATATTGGCTATACATTCTTTTATGAGAGGCGGCTTTACTTTGCTTGCTGAAATCGCAGTAAGATTGGTCTCTTTAAATTTATCTACATCTCTACCAGAATGAGTTCCACAATAGAGAACCTCTTCAGCCAAGTCTCTTCCTGGAATAGCCAAGACAAACTCACCAGAGCTCAAAAGTAAGCCATGACTATAACGGGTTTTTCCGATAGATATTGCTACCATTGGTGGATGTATTGAAGTCTGCATCTTCCATCCTAGGACTATTATATTGGGATTATCGCTCTCATCAATGGATACCGCTAAGACAATTCTTGATGGTCTTCTCCAAAGGTTCGCTGCTTCCCTATTAGTTCCCTTTCTCAAAATATTTCACATCCAGTATACTACATCTAAGAAGATGAACATAAATACTCTCTTAAAGCTACATATCTGTCCTTCATCCAGGATCCTCTAAAAAACATTCCCAATCATGATTAATCTGAGAAAGGACTGCATGAAAGATTTGAAGGATAATCATTTATCATATGATAGATGGGAATTTATGTGAAATAAGGTGAGTTATAGTTCTTAGTATTATGTTATTTTCGCTGGATTTCGGAGTGGAATGCGTCGGTATCTATATTTGGGATACCCGATCATCATAGCACCGAAACATTTGTGTCCATCTGGAAGCCCGATAGCTTTCATCATCGGTGGCCAGAGATTAGCAGCTCCAGTAAAATAACCAGCCCAACACGCACCTAAACCAGAACCATAAGCGATTAACTCAAGATAAGTCAATGCTATAGTACAGGAAGACGACGCTGACCCATGATCTTTTGCTCCATGAGCAATGACAATATGTGGTGCATTACGACAAATTCTATCAATCCCAGAATCCCAGGCTGCCACTAACCGTTTAAGACCAAGATTTGAAGCGTACTTTGATTGATTATCCATAGTATTCCGCATCCAATCCACCACTATCCCCGCCAGGCGCTGCACCTCTTTAGGATCATAAATAATGTGCCATTGAACAGGTTGACTATTCCCTCCTGTGGGGGCATCGCAAGCAACATCAATCATGTGGGTGAGAAGTTTATGATCCACAGTTTGATCAGTATATGTTCTTATCGATCTACGAGATCGTAATAAATGTTCTACTTGCTCTGGGCGAGGTAATAATTCTCGTTGGATAAGTTCGCAGTTCTCAGGAGTCATACTCCTGTGTGATAAGGCTCCTGTTGGACAAATTGCTACACAATGTCCACAACTAATACATATCTCCTCAGCATTCTTTGAGGGGAGAGGAACCTGATAATCATCTTCTAAAACGATGATTTGAGCAGGACAGTTTTCAACACAAAGGCGATCACGATTACATTTTTCTACATCTACAGTAAAAAGGGTCAAACAATAACCTCAAAAGATATACTATAACTTCAAACATAAAAGTTCATCGAAAATTTCAAATACACATTCTAGAGGAAGCGATAGAGTAATTGGATAAAGTTTTCATTATAAAAAGAGTCTCTTCAACAGAAGATACTAATTTGAAGAATTGATCTATGCTTTCTCAACGAGTCTTTTAGCTTCCAATTGCCACTTCTTCAACATCCTCACGGAAGATCTAATTTTTGCAGAGATGACATCGACATCACAGTATAGTAGATCCTGTACTGAAGTGATGCCTATTTCCTTAAATTCTATAGCAATCTCCTGCCCAATACCCTTAATTTCTGTAAGAGGAATCTCGATACAATGGCTCCTAAGCAGCTGAACATTCCAATCATGAAATGTTCTTCTTCTCTTGTCAATGGGTAAGTCAAGCATCTTCGCTTTGTGGAGGGTTAATCCAGCCTCACGAATCTCCTTGATACTGAAACCTCTTCCTTTGCGCCAGCGACGTGTCCCCATTGATCTGAATACGCGTGCTTCCATTTTTTCTCTTTGCATATTAAATTCTCCTATTTTATTCTTTTAAAGCATAGTACTTCTACTATACACCCAGGAACATCCATATATAGAGTTCCTTCTCCAGGAGCTAATCTATCGATTTGTAAAGTTTTTATCCCACGTTTTCGCCACTTCTCAATCTCAACATCTAATGGTTCATTTGAAAGTACAGAGATATGGTGAATTCCTTCGCCATGTTTGTTTAAGAATTCTTCAAAGATTGTATTTCCTTCGACAGTTTGGAGTAGTTCTAAAGTGAGTGAACCGATTTTTGCAAAAGCTATTTTTGCTTTATAATTCATGGGTTCTCCATGAAGCGATCCTGAATGCTCCATGGTAGTAATCTTAAATGGAATACCTAATTTTTCAGTAAAAAATTTTACTCTTTTCTCGATATCTCGTACAACAATACCGAGATGATGAATTTCTTTGAACATCGAGTCTTCAGAGGTCTTATTATTGGTTTGCGATTCCTTTTGAGACAATTTTTTTCTCAGCTATCAAAATATGTTTCTTGTTAATGGTGAAATTTTTTATCTATCGATATTATCATATCTTTAGGATCTGTTAAATCATTTTCTGTTTTCATTTTTTAATTGAAGTTCTTCTCCTTCTCTCAATATCACAACTTTGATGTTTGAGTCAGCTTCAATTTTTTCTTTAAAATCTTCACGTTTTGTACTCCAAGAATGCATAGGTATCACAGTTTTTGGGTTAATCACGATAGCAGCTTTAGCAGCCTCAACATTGTCCATGGTATATGTATCTCCAGTAGGTAGTAAAGCCACATCTACATGTCCAAGTTGTCGCATTTCGGGGATAAAATCTGTATCTCCAGCGTGATAAATTGTCTTATCTTCTACGATTATCATATACCCAACGCCATAACCCTTTGGATGATAGGGAATACCGGGAGATCTAAACCGTGTTACATTGTATGCTTCAATAGCTCTAACTTTTACATCATCAATTATCAGTTCTTCCCCAGGTGTAATTGATTTAACTCTTCCCGCAATTTTAGAGATACAATCTTGAGGAGCAACGATTACCGTATCTTCCTTTTGAACAAAACTAATTTTTTCTGGATCACAGTGATCAGAATGAGAATGAGTGATAAGAATTAAATCTGCTTTTTCAGAAGCTTTTCCAGAGTTCTCCAAGTCGATATAAATGATTTTTCGTTCACTCGTTATCTGAAAGCTTGCATGAGCTAAACATTTTATAGAAACAACCATTTTATTCACTATATTTAGTATTTATTCTTCATTAAAATATATTTTTTTAAGAGAGTTAACTCAGGCGTTTACATATTTTTTTTCTATTCAGAGTTTTTTTATAAATAATCCAAATTTAAAGTGGATACATTATTCTCAATCTAGAGAGTATACATTTTTTCTATCATTTAGAAATTATCTTTTTGTTTCCGTAAGCTCATCTATTTGTTTAATCTTTTAATTTATTTAACAGTCACATCCAATACAATATATTAAATTGTTAAATAAGGTCTTTCTGGAAGCTGTAAAGAATAGAAACAAAGCATTAGGAATAATGTGGTTAAACATTGGTATATACAGACCAAATGATAGC
>DAOVAG010000174.1 GCA_030671165.1 Candidatus Bathyarchaeota archaeon
AGATGTCAAGATCTATATCGTTCCACCAAAGCAGAGGGGATGGTATGTCCCATCTCCAGATGATCCTTCATTTAAAAAATGGTTTTCAATGACTAGAAGTATTAAAGGAATGACACCGCAAGAAATTTACTTACCTGCACAGCGCCTTAAACAACCAAATAGAGAGGAGAAAATGGTCTTACTTAAATTACTTGAACATGGAGGAGCATCAGATACTTTGATGCAGATAATGAAATGGTGTAACTTAAACTCTTCTCATCCTGTAGTGAAAACCCGTTTCAGTAGACTCACCAGACGTCTTGAGAGGAAAGGATTTATTCAGAAAGAACCTTCCAAAAAGGGTGTAAAGGTTTCCCTAACGCGTTTTGGAAGAATTTATGCCAAAGCAATAAAATAATATTTTATGTCTGTTATTAGAAAAATGGATGCTTGAACCATTTTTAATATACTTTAAGTACTGTTTTGGGGGGAGATAGGGTGGACTTTAAACGAACTTCCGTTGTTTCCACCCAATCACCATATTATTCGTTATCCTGATTTTTCGGTTGAAGATCTTTTCATGAAGTTATTTTTTAGTAATTAAGTAGGGGATTTTCTAAGGATCTGCTCAATTTGTCTTCTCGTTTTATTAAACCACATCTTTCGCATCGAACATAGTAAATTAATCTGTTCCTCATCTGAATTAATCCTCCCGGAGATCTCTTATATTTATGAATACAATCCATTTTAATTACCATCGCCTTTAATCTATTTCGAATTTTTTGGTTATTACTTGAATTTTCTTTTTAGATTTAGCACTTATTATTTCAATTCTCTTCGGTTTCTTTCGAAAAGTCAGTTAAAAATTTGGATTGATGTTTTCTCTGCTCATTATTTGATGTTAATAGATTCATCATATAGATTGTGACTAGACCGATAGTAAAAATACTTCCATGGTATACTTTGTAAACACTCATAATGAATTTATTATTAACCAAATTTTTAAAGGACATAATTAGTTATAACTTAGTTATAGTGACTTTAAAGGTGATTTAAAAAATGGTAAAGAAACTATAAGCATACTACTGGTATACATATGTTAACAAGAGTAACATAATATTTATTTTTAACAAAATAATGAAAAAACAGCATTTCTCGACAATACAAAACTACATATAAAATTGCTAACCAACTTTGAAAGTTCAATCTTATAATCTGTTTGAAAAATGATTGAGAAGCATTATTAATTTCGAATTAATACTATAGGAAAATGGTTTACTTGATCAAGCATATTCCACGTAATCTCAGATAAATTGACACCATACCTATCAACCATATCCCATACAGTTCTTCCTGCACCACTTCCGCGAATGTGGTGAGCTATCTCAGCAAATAGTAATGCTTCTTCTACTCCAATCTTTGTACCTCCAACTCCAAGAGGTGTTGCTCTCTGCTTCAATTTTAAGGTCCTTCCTAAAATAAAGGGCAGTACTCCTCCAAACTTTTTTATCCCATTTATAGGATGTGGATGTGCAGTAAAATGAAAATTATTTAACGAAAACGTTGAATCTGTATCGGAAATAATTACCGTGATATCCTTCCCCGTCTTCTTCTTTAGCTCTTCATAAATTATTTTTGCTTGAACTTCAGGTCTTTCTAAAGGAAGACAAGCATAAGAAGAAGGCATATTGCTTATATCTATTCCACCCTCAGAACCATATTTAAGGGCAGACAAGAAACCTGAACGTCTTAAAACCACTTGTTTATGAGATGCACCTTCTTCAAGAGGATAAACTCTAAAATGGTTGATGGAAGATTCCTTAAATCGACATATATTACCTAAAAAAAAGCCCCAAAACAGACGCATCCATAATATTACCAATAATTTAGCTAATAATCCTGGAACAACCTGACTCTCATCAACAATATTTCCCAAAGAGGTTGAGATAGCCTTCTCAGAAATTACAACGATGTCTCCATTCTTGAGAAGAGTTTGGACACTTTCAACTATTACCGTTAAATAATCTTTGCTAGGTCTCCAAAACTTTGTTTTTATAGCTTTAACCTTCAAATGGATATAAATTCCTACATAATTAATTAAAAAAAAGAAAAAAAATTATTCATTCAGTTTTTTTGGCCATTCAACTTGAACAAACTTTGGAATACCGGAAGAATCCATAGGTCCAACTATCACATTCCAACCCGAAGCTTCTTCAATCTCTCCGCTGATACGTGCTGCACGTCCAGGAATAATCAGCATCTTATGTTTCACCAACTTTTCAGCATTACCTTCCTTCAAAGCCTCACCAACCTTATCTGCAGTAAGTTTTCTACCAGCAACAGCAGATTCTAAAGAAAGACCTTCAGTATCTACAACCATGAGATAACAATCAATCCCCCCTGACTCGATATCCGCTGCTACGGTATAGTACGTCAACGCAAAATTTGTAGTAAATAATAGAGGAGATTGTTCATTAGGTTCACCAAAGGTCTTAAAACCTGCTTCAACCGCTACAGGCTTCCTCGGATCAGTATATAAATTATTTCTTAAAATAGTTAGAGGTAACTGTGACCAACCTTCCAAACTGTGCATAATTAGAACATCAGCGAAACGAGTGATAAGCATTGATGCTAGCCATGTCTCATTCCAAATGGCAACTTCTGGAGCAGATTCATGATCAATCCAAACGGTGAGAGGGACACCTAAGAGCGGAAAACCGAGTAATTCATCGCTTTCTTTAATTGCTGCTTTCCGTAACATTGTAAAATTGTTCAATGTATCTGCTAAGCCTTCATCAGTGAAAGTACCAGGATCCAAAACTAAGTCTTCTACACCATATTCAAGTAGAGTTCTAACTAGAGATTTGAGTAAATCCAAATCATTTGGGGCATAAACAGTTAAGGGACAATTATACATTATCGCAAGATCAGCCATTTCCTTCCAATTATCCTTCGTAGCCGCATATATAAGCGGTCTATTCTTTCCAATCAAGGCTAAACCATTTCTGATAATCTCAGGATCAAAAGAACATAGAATAGCTGGAAGAGAAGAAGTATCAGAAAATA
>DAOVAG010000002.1 GCA_030671165.1 Candidatus Bathyarchaeota archaeon
AAGGTAATCAAGAAACTTAATGATTTGCCAAGCGGATTAACTGGGATACTCACTCTTGATGATGGAGCAAATTGGAATGTTGCCTTAACATTTGAGGATGGAATTTTAACAACTCAAGTTATAGGAGCATCAACGGGAGCATCGGCAACTTGGACATAAAATAAGTGTTTTTTATATATTAAAATACGATAATTAATGTATGAGTCTATCAAAAAAAGATTTAGAAAGAAAAATTCAAGAACTTGAATTCCGAAAAAACGCATTAGCGAAAATGGTTCAAGAAACAACTACTAAACTTACCCAACTTAACCAAGAGTTTTTTATGGTTATAGGTTCAATTACTACTATGAAAAGTCTCATGGGCGAGATTTTAACTAAAGAAGGGGCAGATAAGAAAAACATACCACCTAAACCTAAAAAACCTACTCCTAAGAAGAAGTAAGTAAAATGGTTAGAGATAATAAGGTAACACTTTCTTTTGATGATATTGAATACGAAGAAATCAAGAAGAGAGCTAAGGAAGCTCATTTAAGCGTGGCAACTTATTGTCGGCATCATTTATTTGACGCAAATGGTCATTATGTCGTTGGCAAACCACGACAAGAAGATGCGATAAGACTTAAAGTTCCTAAGCCACCACCCGACCCATATATCATAGAAAAACAGAAAACTCATGCTACATTCAAAAATGAGGTTCAAGGTCAGCTTTTTGAAGCTCTTGCTAAACCTAATTATCTCGAAAAAGTGTCCGATGAGATTAAAGCTGAAATGAAAGCACACCACGAATCAAGAAAAGTTATTATTAATAAAGAATCTAAAGCAATTGAGATTAAGAACCGTGATGCGGGTTTTTAAGCATTTTTAAAACACTTTGATTTAAACCAATTATTATTTGTATTTCAGGGTCTAATAATTCTTGCATCATTTTTATTTTTTTATCTCTTGAGAATGTCTTTATCTCATCTTCTCTTTTTCTTGCTTCACGCTCAGTTGTATATGCTTCTAAATAACCAAGTTCTAACATTCCTTTAAACTGCGAAGTATATGTGGGTCTACTACCAAATCTTTTTCCTGTTAGGTGTTGATGTAATCTACGAGCAATATTACTTGAATATCCCGTATAAATGGCATGACCATGCTTAGGTATGCCTTTCTTGAAAGCTTTTGGAGTTCTCCAACATTTTAGCATATAAGTAAAATAAATATTTTGTAGCGACATTTTTATATTTGTAGATACATTTGTATATACATTTATTCGACTCTAATATTTGATTAAATAGTAGGTGTTTAAATATTTAAATACTGATATTAAGTCAAATGAAGCAGCTTACTTTTAAAATAGAAATAAACAAAGACGATTCTAAGGTTTATGAAATTTACATTGGAAGGGATTTAAACTTAGAGAAAGAGATAGAGTTCATTAAACTTCTTAAGGATGTTCAAATATTTGAGCAAGAGAATTTCATAAAAGTTGTATTAGAAAAATCTGATTTGGTTTATACGCTCTTATATACCCTTATTGATGATATATACCGTATGAATGAGAATGAAATAGATTGGCTTCTTGACGCAAAGAATAACCCTCTAAGACGACCAACTTTAGGAGCAGAGAAGAACATTCTCAAAGTTCAAATGCCGAGTATATGGAATGAGAAAGAAACCGAAGAGATTAAAAAACAACAACTAATCAAATCTTAAGTTTTTTATATTTTTAAAACTATTATATCTTTAATGCCAACTCTTATTGAAAATAATCCTAAATATTGGATTATTGAAATTAATCCCCAATTACGAGAAGTTGGAATGCCACAAAAGAAGAGGGGTGGCTTTACTTGGGTTTGGGGCACAGATGGTAATGTCTATAAGCTGAAAAGAGCATTATATCCTAAGAGCTTATTTACAAGAAGCCAAATGACGAAATTAATGATAAAATATAGGGTGTGCCCAAATTGTAATATCGGAAGAAAGAACTTAAAATTTAAATATCCAAAAAAACAATATACCAATATGGCATTAAAAGAAAATTTTCACATGAGTTATCCTTTTATTTGGCTGACTGAGAAGATAATTCCAAGAATCGCAGGGAATCCTTCTTTACATCAATTCTGGAAATCATACTTATCTACTCTCGTAGGTAATGTTGTGAATGCCCCTACACATTCTTTTAAAGAACCTATCAGCAAATACCTTTATCGACTATTGGTCGGAGCTGGTCTTATAGGAATTGGAGCGGTGACTGACTATAAAGGGTGGATTGGCGGAAATCTAAGAGATGAGTTAATAACGATGGGAACTCACATTCTAAACACACCAAGCTTTAACCCAGTTTTCGATGGCTTCGCTCCCGGTGAAATCAAGATGTTAAAAGAAAGTGCTGCAAGGGTTATCCAAAAAGCCAGAGTAGGTAGTATGAGTTTACAAGCTCCTAATGTAGCGATTGCACGAATTAAAAACGCATTGAATATGGGATTCGGAAAAATTGCTTCAAATTTCAATAAGATAGGAAGTGGTCGTTTCTGGGAAGTTCCAACAACTCACGCTCCCGTAGGTGGGGGTCAATTCGCAACAAAAGAAGCAGGAGATTATGGATACCAAGATGCTGACTGGTTTCAAGATGTTTCAAAATTCAGTCCAAGTTTCTTAAGCTCACAGCGACTTAAAATATCTGGAGAAGGACACGAATATTAAAGGGGTTTAAATCTCTCCTTTTTATCGTCAATATTTTTCGTGAGAACCACAGCTCCATTTTTATTACTATAAATAAGCTCATCTCCGTCTTCAAGTTCGAGAACTTCTCTAACTTTTTTAGGAATAGTGGTTTTAAACTTATCATATAGTTTGCTTATCCCGTAAATCATTTTGGCTTCACTTGATTTAGTTCATGTTCTACTTCTTGTAATTCAATTTCTTCCTGAAGCATTTTTTTTGAAAAACTAAGTAAGTTTTGCGCTAGATTATATCGACTTTTAAAAGCTTCTAAATCCTTCTTTAATTGTTCTTGTTGTTGTATAACTCTTGGATTTGACTGTCTTTTATTTAGGTCTCTTCGAGCAATAACTAATCGGTTAATTGCGGGAGAGAAAACACTTACATCGTCTTCGAGGTATTTCACTAACTCTTCTAACATCTCTTTTTTTAATGGTGGCATTTTTTTAGACAACCTTTTATCTATTATTTACTATAAATCACACTATCTTTATATATAAACCTAGTGTTTATTCTATTAATCATAATTTAATATAAATTATAAAAAACAAACTATAAAAAATTAAATATAGAGGTTGTAAAACAGATGTTAGGATATTTTCTGACCAAAGACCCTATTATCTACGATACTATCGTAAATATCATTGATGCTCATCGTTCTAAAGTAGCGGAGTATAACAATTCAGTTCCATTAAAAGACATTGCTGCGAGATTACTTAGACCAAACGACCAAGTTATCGGTGGAACAGCAGAAACTTACTCGGCAACTTACACTAACGCAACTGACGAATATCTCTTAGGTTTATCAGCAGAGCAACGAGTTCCAATCGGTATGGGAGTTCTCTCATTAGGTTGGTATTCTCAGCTTGATTTTGGAGCTAATGGTATTCTCGAAGTAGATTTAGAAGGCATTAAACGACAAGAAGTATTAGCTCGTTTTGTCTATGAATCTGATATGAACTTGTATGTAGAACCACAGCAAGTCGTATTTGCCAAAGAGAACGATAAGATTGCTTGGATAGTTCGAAACGAGTCGGGTATAGATTTGACGGGTGTGGTTTTTCCTTTTGCATTTTTGATTGGACCTAGAAAACAACTTCTGTTATAGGAGGAGATAATTAAATGTCAAGCCCATTAACAGATATTTTAACTCCAAACGAAAAACAACGGGGTGGAATGATAGCAGGTGGAGCAGAAGTGGCTTCCGCAGCGGCAGGAGTAAAAACTATTACTCTTGGTAATGGTTATCCCGCAATAAATCGTAAAATTCAAAGTCCAGTTCTTTTGATACTTCTTGTCCAATATGACCCAGTCTTGGTTCAAAATGGATGCGAAGCTTTCTTTATTAGTGGACAAATGGATAGAGCAACAGCTCCCGATAGTGCTGGAGAGTTCCAGATAACAGGAGCAAGAACGATTGATGTTTATTCCACAGCAAATAATGAAACTTTACATGCGATAGTTTTCTACATTCCAGAAGGTTCTGGAGCAAAAGTGTAATTTTAATAAATTTCTTTTTTTTTTCTTACCTTTTTTATATTAGAATTCCCTAATTCTATATATGCTTAATAAAAAATCAAAGCCACAGATAAGCTTCTCAGGAGTTCTGACAATTCTTTTCACCCTTGCTCTCGTTCTTTTGCTTCCCGATAAAGGGGTATCAGAGATACAACAAACCATACAGAACTTATGTCTTATCGTGATTTATTTCATACTGGCATTGTCATCAAGTAATTTAGCAATAATAGCAGAGATAATGGCTTCACTTCTCCAAATTAATCGTGATACTGACATGAACAACATTGATAAGGTATTGCTAATAAGAAATCAGTTAGATATATACACGGGGTTATTTAACTCGATTTTTACTGAGGTCAGAGAATTAGGTCATAACGGAAAATTTCACAAGCGATACCAAAGAACGAAGACCAGTATTAGTAAGCTATTTAAAGGCGGGGTTTCCATATATCAAGCGATATGGATATTTGTTTACACATTTTATCTATTTGTCTTAAAGCAAAATATTTTCGATGTCGCAAAACCATTTGACGCTATGATAGTTTTTGGATTTAATATAGGTTTAGCTCTAAGCAATAGAAACATAAAAGGTATGGGGAGTTTGATTAAAGACCTGTTTGTATTCTCACATAAAGAGAAACCCGATAAGATTACCTTAGCTAACATTATTCACACGATTAGGTTATTATGTTTGAGTTATAGTAGAGTTGCTAAAAGAATTAAACTATGCACGGGTTATAGTGTTCAAGAACTTGTAGATAGAACGGGTCTTACTGTCGAAGCTAAGTAGATAAATCGAATCTATTAAATATACGGGAAATATACCAATTTTCCACTAATTTTTTTTTAATTTTAATCCTTAATCTTAGATAGAACAATCGCTACGACATTACTCTATGATTCTCTAACTTTTTATCAGCTATCGCTTCCGCTTCCATGAGCTTACCTACCCCCCCGTATGTGTTGATAATTTGAATGTTTGTTAGGTGGTTAGTTAGAAAGGTTTCCGCAGGTGGTATTGAGAAAATTATTAATCTAACTAGGTATAAGACTTAAATAAAGCTGAAACCTATTAAGGTTAGAGAGAAAATAAGTAAGTTTGTTAGTAAGTTAAGTTTACGGTTTTTCTCTTTATATTAAAAATCAACCTAGTTGGTCAAACTAGCGATAAAAAATGAATGGTGGTTACTTATGTCAAATATGGATTATAGTCTAAATGTAAAGAAATTTACTGATTTTAATCAAGCAGTTAAGGTTTTAGGTCAGAGAACCTATAAAACCTATAAACTATGTGGTTTGAGTTCACTAAGATTCAATCAATATGGTGACTTAACTGTTGGTTATGAAGTTATTGATACTGACTTATCTGGTGTTGCTGAATATTCTCAAGAATATACTAAACGGTTATTTACTCCTAAGCATGTGTGGAATCATTTAGTATCTATGCTTAAGCTTCCTTCTATGTTATACGATTACTATGAACTATTCAAGAAACTTGGTCAATCTCAATTAGATATGTGCTTAGACATGGAGAGAGATATACTTAGTATGTTTTTTGACCATAGAGAAGCTGACAAATTACAGAGAGAAGAGAATAAATCGGGTCACTACTTAAAAGACCATTACATTAGTGTTTTTACTGATATACATGGAGAGTTTCCAAGAGTTATTAGAAGTGAACTTTATAGACCTTATTCGGATTTAGATGCTTTAATTGATACTAACGATAATCTTAAGAAGCATAATGAAGTTAAAGGTTCAGATTTTAACTTTAAAAATGCTACCTATTCACCTTATAAGCTTAAAGCTAATTTTCTTGATAACAAGAAAAAAGCAGAACTTCATAAGGTGGGTGATAAGGTGTGTGCTGGTGTCAATATGTTTAACTCTGAAACTAAGGATTCTTCTTACGGTTTTCAAGTTCTAATGATGCGGTTAATCTGTTCAAATGGAGCAGTTAGTTCATTTGTAGATAATACCTTAAAGGTTAAGCATATAGGAGCTGACTTCGAAAAGAATACTCTAATAGCTTTTAAGAGAGCTTTACAACTATCGAATAAGTATATTGAGCAATACATGAACTTAGAGAAATTTTCAGAACCTATCTCTAATTCTTGGAATGATTTACTTGAAATTCCTTCAAAACTCATTACACTTAACAACAGAGAGAAACTGAACCTAATTCAAGTTGCTGAGAGAGAGAGTTATAACTTCTCTGCTTACGGGTTAGTTCAAGCTTTAACTTTTGAAGGTTCAAATAATAGTAGAACCGACAAAGATATTAAAAGATACAACGATAAAGCTAATTTAATAATCGAAAATCCGACAAATATTAGTAAATGGATACCAAATAGACTATTACCAAAAAAAGATGAAAAAACGGAAATAAACGATATAGGAGAGCTTAGTTTATATCCTAATTAAATCATGTGTAATTCGATATTTAAATCAAACTTTTTTTTTTCTTATTTCTCTACTGGTTTCTTACAAACTTCATGTAGTTTGACTGAAACATTTTATAGGTTCTTGGTTATTAACCTAAAAATTAGAACCGACATAACTTTTAAATAAAACCTTAACCTATTACCAATTAGAATGAAGTCTTATTCTAAGAACGGTAGCAGTTTTGAAGTCTTAATAGGTGATAAAGTTAGGAGTTTTCATCTAGCACAAAATATACTATATATATTGTGCTAGTTAATTTCTCCTAACTTTTATTTCTGTAAAGTCTACAAACTCTCTACCTATGTTAAGATAAGACTTGTTTAAGAAGTGTTAAAAAATGGTAGAAGTAAAGGAAATTATCTGTAAGCATGATACCGTTAAAGAAAACGGTTTTACGGTGTGTGTTCTATGTGGAGTTTGCGTAGAATCAGATTACTTCCTTTTAGACCAAAAGGAGCTAAATTCAAGAAACAGTCAACCGTTTAAGCATAATGAAAACTACATAATCGAAACTGAGAAAACTAAGAAATTTAAAGCTTCATTTAAGTATAATAGATTAATGAAAATAGATAGAAGTTCTAAGAATACAGTATCGGGTTATATATCGTTAAAAACAACCTTACTTCTCAACAAACTAAGTGAGTTTCTCAACAAAAAACAACTTAATGAACTTAAGAACTATATATGGAATAATGAACCAAAAACAGTAAAGGATTTGTTTCAATCAGTATTCTACTATGTGGATTCTATGGATTTACCTATACTTTCAAGTCAATTGATTCATATTATCAAACAAGACACGGTTCTTAGTTCACGGATAAAAATTTACAGAGATATACGGAGATTCAAGACTATTCGAACTTACTATTGGTATATTTCCAAAAGAATCTCTGAGATACAACAGATTCCAATAGAGAAACACCATGAAATTTTTGAAACAGTAAAGGAGTATTACAAGATTATTCGATTTAGGTTATTAGATTCTTGTAATCCTATACACTTAATAGATTACCTATTATATGAAGCTATAAATCAACATTTTAGACACATACCAAAAGAGTTTAGAACCTTAAAGAAATTCAATTTAACTCATTTTTTCAAGCTAGATAACAAGAAATATTTAATGAAGTTAAAAAGGCTTAAATTAGATGAAAAAATAGCTTTAAAACTGATATTTTTGTTTGATAGATATAACAAAAAGGAGAGAGAGTAATATGATACACATAACAGAAGGAAACGGAAAATTGGAGTTAATTAACTCAATCAATACAAACCCGTTAGATAATGAATACTGTATAAAAATGAGTAAGAAACCTAATACGGTTTGTTTCAAGTGTTATTCTATAAGAACACTAAATCGTTGGTATCAAGTTAGAAAACCTTTAACCCGTAATTCGATTGAACTTTCTGAAACTGTATTACCTATGAGAGATTTACCAACAATTAATGCATTATATTTCAGGTTTAATTCTCATGGTGAATTAATAAATAAGAAGCATCTACTCAATCTTTTTAAGATTTGTCGGAAAAATCCAAAAGTGAGTTTTGCTTTATGGTCAAAAAGGATAGAAGTGTTTGATGAGTTAAATATGGATAAAAGACCCGACAATTTAGTTTTAATATATTCTTCTCCAATAGTGAATCTGAAATCAAGAAAACCAAGAGAGTATTTTGATAAGGTATTCACGGTTTTCACGGAAGACTATGTTTCTGAGAATAGTATTGAGATTAATTGTCAAAAGAAGTGTTATCGGTGTTTAACTTGTTATTCAAGAACCACACCAGTTTTTATACAAGAATTAATTAAGTGAAATTTAAATTCTTTTTTTTTTATTGTTATTTATGGAAACTAAAAGAGTAATCTGTATTACTTTAGGTTGTAATGAAACCGCAGTTCTTAAGAATCTCAGTAGATTTGAAGGAGCAGTAAGTTTCACGGATATTTTTGAAACTCATAGAGAGAATACATCTTTAGCTTATGAAACTCAACTTGGTATGGTTTTAGGAAGACTAAAACATAAACAACTAATCGAATGGTTTGCTTGGGAAAATCAATCCTATTGTCAGATTACTGAGAAAGGAAGAATGATGCTACTGGTGTTAAAGAAATGAGCAAAGAATACAAAAAAGACTGGTATCAAAAAAATAAAGCACGATTAAATGGAAAACAAAACCTATTCCATGAAGGTTTTAAAGAGAGAAACGGTATTCATTATGCTACTTTACATAATTGGATTCGAAAAAATATAGAAAGAACTCATTTTTGTCCTATTTGTTTTGAGTTTCACGATAAGACCGAATTTGCTAATATCTCTCAAGAGTATAAGAAAGATGTGAAAGACTACATAGAACTATGTAGACCGTGCCATAGAGATTTTGATTCAGTAATAAAACTTAATAGTGTAGTTTAAATATGTAGCTACATATTATAAAATGTAGATACAAATGTCAATACAAAACTCAAAAGGTAATAAAGAAAAATTTATTTCCATACGAACCGATGAGCAGTTCAGAGACCTCTACAAAGAGAAAGCCTTAGAACTCAATTATCGGAAGAGTTCTGAATACTTTCGATATATTGTCGAGAATTACAACGATTTGGAAGAATGTTATAAGATGCTAAACTCTCTTTTTGTTGATTTAAGCAATAAAGCAGATACAGTTATAAGCAATTTTGGTGTTCTAAGAGATATGATAACCGACAATTTGGATATTGAAAAATTGAAAAGAATGAATAGGATATTGGAGTTGGAATAAAATGTCGCAATTCGATAATTTAATGGAGAAAAAACCCGAACTTGAGCTAGAAGACATAGAAGAAATGGTAGAAGAAGCAAAACAAGACCCAGTAGCTTTTCTTGAAAAGGTTGAGAAGAAACCTAAAAAAGAAAAAATCAAGCAACCTAAGATTGACTATGAACAGGAGTTAAAAGATATTTATAATCCTCCGATAGAATACTTAATGTCGGCTTTTCGAATGATTACAAACAAACCTTATCACCATAATAAACTAAAAATTCTTGCGAAATTAGAAGAATACATACCAAGACTTAAGGAAAAGCTCATTGACCTTAAAAAATCTAAAAAATAATAACTTTTTATATCTTTTTTTTAATACTTATTGATTCAAATGAATATATCTCAAATTGCTGAATTAATGGATAAAACACGAAGAGAATTTCTCTTAAATTCTGAGAACATTTGTATTGATGAGAATGATTTAAAAGAGTTAGATGCTACTGAAGTTCTTGAAATGTGGAATTGTATCGTATTTCACTATGAACATATTGAGTTCTATAACACACTTGAACTATATACCTATGAAGTCTATGATAAGACTCCCGATGGAGCTATATCTTGGTTTAATGATAATGTGAGGAGTGATGAGCTTGGTGTTGACAGAATCTCAAGAAATCTACACGATTGGCAAACTATTTAATCCGTTTTGGTTTCTATGTAGTGATAAGTTCAAGAGAATGGCTTTAGAGCATTTTCGGATATGTCCCGAATGTCGTTCTAAGAATGTATGGCATTATTATGAGAGAATTGTCATGTATGATGAGAATGGTGAAGTTTTTGGATATAAAGACTGGTGTGATAATCCTTACTCTGCTTACGAATGTCAAGAATGCGGTTTTAACGATTTTTAAAAGAAGTGAAAAAAATAATGGAAGAAATTGAAATACTACCAAATGTGAAAGTAAAAGCATACTTTCTTGAAGACGGAGCTAATTTAGTGGGGAATTATATTGATTTAGACGATTATGTGGGGGGTTCATGGCACGAAAAGGAAGATAAAGTCTTACACATTACACCGTTGTTAGTATGTTTAAAGAAATCATACCATAATGATGTTTTAAACTATGAACCTAATCTCGAAACAAAAGGAGCATGGGCAGTTGGAACTATTGACCATAATCTCTTTCAAGATAAGGTTTGCGAAACTGACGGGTTCTATGTTAAGGAATTTCCTTTAAATGTCGAGCTTGAGTTCAAAAACGATGAGTTCAAACTGAAAATTCCAGTAGACGACACAGTAGTTTACCTTGTCGGGAAAATTGACCTTTTACATAACAGAGAGCATAGAATAGAAGATTTAAAGACATTCCAACATTTTTTCTTACCTAAAGATGTGTCTAAGGTTGATATTAAATATTTCATACAACCTATTTGCTATACTTTTGTAGCAAATCACACCTACTATGTAAACGACCCAATAACTGAAGTTTATGTAGTTTGTATAAGCAAGAAGAACCTATATACTAAGGTTTTAAGCATAGAATATACTGAAGAAGTAGGTTATGCTTGTTATAAATGGCTTATAGAACGAGCTAAAAAGATGTATGGTTGTCTAAAATCAGCTACCATTCCCGAAGGTGAGGTTTCTATGTGGTGTAAGTTTTGTAATTGGTTAGACCTTCCATGTGCGGAAGGAAGAGAGCATTTGAAAGATATTTTAGAACCAATTACTCTCGAATCTACTCAGTTTAAGAAGAAATACCCCGATAAAAAACCCTATTATCGTAGAGACGGTAAATGGAACGAAACCAAGCTATTTAAGGAGTTCAAGCAGGAGTCTAAAAATTAGAAATTCTCTACACTCAAATCTTTTTTTTTCTTTACCTTTTTATATCATATTACCAATAGAAATTTAACCTAAATATAATATAAAATGTGATATAAAAGCATGAAAATACAAAATTTAGACCTTGAAATGTTTGACGAAGCATTAGAACGAGTCGGAAAACGGGAAATGAGTGAAGACGGTTTAATGGCATTTGTTAAAGAACTTCTAACTCACGAAACGACAAATCTGAAAGAGAGAGTAGAAATGTTCGATAAAGAGGAAATAGAGGAAAAAGAGATTAATCAATTTGACTTCTATTCTGATGGTTATCATTTTGGAATATTAGCACATTTCAATAACGACAATCTGCTTACTCTTGAGAGAGAGAAACAAGACAATGGTGATTCAATTGAAGTTAAGGCTAAGTATGTAGACCAAGACGGTAAAAGAGTTAGATTAGTATTACGCTCTCGAAAAGGATTAGTTACCATTTTCACATCAACCGTTTGGTTTATGAAATTGAATGAGCTAATGGAGACTTCTGAACATTTTGTCTTAGTTGGTGGCTTACAAACCAAATTCAAAAATTCTCGAACTCAAGAATGGGAAAAAGTGAAACAAGAAAACGAAGAATACTATGAAATGGAGAATTATACCTTTAATCTCTGGCAATTGGTTCATTTAATCAAAAAAGGCAAAACTATTGACCTTGTTAGCATTGAAAAACCCGAAGAAAACGGTGATTAATATTAAGATTGTATTGGGAAAAACATCGAGTCAAAAAGAACCCGAACCCGATAAACCTTCTGACCAACAGCTTTATGATGCTTATAAGAAAGAAAAAGGCAAATCCGCTATTTACAAACGAGGCGGGGAATGGCACGAATCAAAAGAGTATCAAGAATGGAGTTCTAATTATTTTGCTACTCAATATGCGGAACTTGAAGAGGAAGGCATAGTAAACGGTCAACTAACTCCTAAAGAACAACAAATTGCTGATATGGGATTTGACCCTAAACTTCAGAAATTAACACCCGAAGAGTTTCAGCATAAACAAACTCTCAAACTACTTGGCATTTCTCAAAAAGAAATAGATAGAACTTTATCTAAAGAGAAAATGAAAGAAGAATTAGACCTTTCTGACGAAGAAATTGAAGACATGGAAAAAGCTGTTGCTATTGTTAACGGTGAGAAGCCTAAGCCTAAAGCTACTAAATCTAAGAAACCAACTATATCTGGGCACGAATTACAAGCTAAAATATCTTTATATCAAAAAAACATGGAAATGCGATGTCTATTTCTCTATAAGCTAATGGGAGAAAAAATGGAATTTATTGAAGAACTAACTCCCGAAGAACTTGAGTATATCAAAGAAATTGACGGAGCATTAAAGGAGAAGATGGAAGAATGAGTCTATTAGAAAAAGCAAAAGCATCATTACCAAAAGCTAAAGTAGGAACTCCAAAGAAACCTAAAGTAAAAGTTTCTCAATCTGGTAAACCAAAAACAAAAACTCAGAAAAAACCTAAAGTTTCTGTCGATTCTCGTATTATTGGTTTCATAGGTAAACAAGGAACTGGTAAAACTTATTCTGCTATGAGTTTTGGAAAGTTTGGGAATGTTATGTATTTGGATTCAGAAAGTAAAGCACAGATAATTAAAGAAGCTCATTTTTCTGAATATAACATCGACATACGACCTTTTAGGCAAGTAGATGCTCAGTATAGGTTAAACAAATTAGCAACTGTTCAATATTTTGAAAAGAATACTCCGTTATGGATAAAAGAACTCAAAACGGGAGCTTTTAAGGTTGTTGTTATTGACAATTGCGATATTTTTAGACCCTATGCTAAGTATGAATGGCTAAGAAGAAATCCTAAACGAGTTAAACCACAAACTTACGAATGGGGAGAGATTGAAGAGATAGTTCAAGATTTTATATATCCTTACATAAATCTCTGTCGGAGTGAGGGATTGATTCTAATTCTCTGTTTTGGTATAAAAGACTTATACCTTAATGATACGGTTATCGGAACGAGTGAAAATGCGAAACAATGGATACTGGGAGAATTGGATGTCGAGATGTGGTTGGAATGGGATTACAAACGATTTTGTCTTAAACATCCTTACAAGCCTTTCTGGGAATATCGAGACCAAGATGAGTTTCCTGCGGATTATCTTCTTAACTCAGATTTTATAGATGAGTATGTTATTTTTAAAGAATATCAACAATTTAAAGAAGAAACACTTGTTAGTGAAGGTAAAAAGCAAGATATTAAACGCTCTCGTAAATCTTTAGCAATAAAATAAATAACTAAATACCCTTTTTTTTTATTAAAATTATGAAGTTTATACACGCTTGTGCGTATGTAATAACAAAAATCTATACCCGAAACTCAAATACCATAATTTACCTAACTTATATAGCATACTATATCGAAAAGATTTATAGAGTTATACGGGGTTGGAAAAAGGTTTAATTTATATAATCTAAAACTAATTAATATTTACCTATAAACTTTTTTTAAGGCTTTTTGTATGGATTGGAAATCTTTCAAATCGTTCTTTGTTGGTAATGTCTCTGCGTATGCTACTCAGAATCATAATGGAAGTTGGGTAGTTCATAAAGAGAGAATTACTAAGACTATAATTGACGCACATTTAAATCAGAAAATAACCATTGGTAGCTATAATGCGTATTATAAAGACCATAACGATAGGTGTAAATGGATTTGTATAGATTTAGATTTACATCCTTTTACATTAGAAACTGGCTTATTATTAGATAATTCCGACAAATTATCAAAAGTCAAGTATCCTATTAGAGTATTAGACGACAATACAAAAAAGCCTAAGAAAACACTATTTATGAATCAAGAATCTCTTGAAGAATATTATTGGAGTAAAGCAGGACTTATTGTATATGAAGTAATAGATTATGAAAATAAGAAAGTTCATAAAGAGAAATTCCGAATTGAAGCAAATGAATTAAGTAAATTAGAAACTCTAAGTGAACTTATATATGATTTTCTCATTAGCTATTATAATATCAGAGAAACTGATATATGTCGTGAAAAATCTGGTCGTGGTTATCATATATGGATTAAATTAAAAGACTTGTCTACTCTCAAACGAGCTTGGGATTTCAGAGAAAGTATAAGAGAGAAAGTAAAACAATTCTTTCATATTGAAGTTGAGTTATTCCCTAAACAAGCAAGTTTAAAAGGATTAACAAAAGGATTGGGAAATTTTGTTAAGCTTCCTTTCTCAATTAATAGAAAGAATAATGTAGAATGTGTTGTATTAGATAATTTCGATGTTGACAAACAAACTGAAGGTTTTGAGATAAGCAAAATAATAAAAGAAATAAGAACTGAGAAGAGAAAAGAGAAACATTATGATAGCAATGAAACGGAGTTAGATTTATCAAAATGGAAGCCTTTAGAGAATATAGACACATATAAGTTCTATGAAAAGCTTAGACCTTGTATGAAAGCTCTTGTTCGTGGAAGACATGCGGGTGGGAAAATTGCTCATGCTGTCGGAACTCACGGGCACGATATAAGAAGAAACTTGGCTAATGAACTTTTTAAACTTAAAGCTCCCTTAGATGTTAGAATACAAGCTTTTGGTAATCAACCCGACTTCAAATATAGCACATCTCGTTATCAATGTATTGACTTAGAAATGAGAGCAAGAAATAACAATAGATTCTATGTTTCTTCTTGTAAAACAATTGCTTCTTGGGGTTACTGTTTACCTAGCTGTCCTCAATTACATAGAGCTAAAATTGATTTATCTGACGAAGAACTTGAACTACTTTTCGAAGAAACAACTAAGAAAGGTATAAAAGGTGGTTGGAGTGCGGTTAGAGAGCTAATCAAAACTAAAATCAATGATATTGACAAAACAAAAGAATATGTAATCAAGACTACTCGGAGTGGAACTACGACAAATATAATTGTAGAAAGCATAGAAAATGATAAAAAGATTCTCGTTATTGCTCCTACTATAAAAATCTGTGAAATAACAGTAAAAGATGCTATGGCTTTAATGACTAAAGAACCTACTTTATTTAGGTTCGGAAGTAATACAGATTTATGTTTGAACTTATTTGATAAAACAGAAAGAATCCCAGATTTAAAACGATTTCCCTTTCTTCTTAAAGACAATTGTCAATTCTGTAATTTCTCGGAAATGATTGTTTGTAATAGACACCAAGAATATAAAGATGATTGCGATGATTGTAAAGAACTTAATAAAGCAAGAGAAAAATGTAATTGGAGAATTGCGCTAGAAGACATAGAAGATTTTGACATAATTTATGTAACAACCGCAAAAATTCATGCTTTAACCAAAACTTCTGATGGTGACGCTCAACAGATATTAAGAAATATCTATAAGCATGTAGATGTTATCTTTTTAGACGAAGTATCTGAAGTTTTAGATGTCGGTAATTCAGGAATTACCTTTATTGCTATTCCCGATTCAATGTATAAGAAAATATCACCAAAACACGATTTTCCTACTCGATTTCGGTATGAATATGAAAGAATTACTGAATTTATGGAAAGTAGTCTTAATCGTAATCAAAAAAAGATTTGGCATGGATTATATGACTATGTAAGGGAAATTTACAGAGTTCATAAACGATGGAAAACATTATCAAGAAACAATCTCTTTCTCTGTTTAGACTCTCCATTATACCGAATCCTTAGAGATATAGATGCGTGGTATATAGAACATGAAAGGCGTGGGAGTGGTGATAAAGATTGGCTAAAGACTTATCGAATGCTTATTGAATATACTGAGCAAACTGATTATTATCCAAATACTATTGTAGACACACTAATTCTTGCGAAATTTCCACAATTTTATATCCAATATACTAATCCTATCAGATATGAATTAAAAATGGATATTTTACCCGCAAAACCAATAAAAGAATTTCTTGACTTTCTGAATAATTTATCTGAGCAAAAACAGTTCTTTACAACTGACGCTACTGAACCTCCCATACCTATTAGGAAATTATTCCCTAATATTGTAGAATTGATTATAAACGACCCTATGGATACAGCAATAAAGCAAACTGTATATCCAGATGAGTATTCAATCAATATTTCTCAACCTCGTTATTTGGAAAAAAATCTTGAAGACATTATCAAATACATTCATAGATTTGGTAATTCGAATACTATGATAATCTGTCAGAATATCTATACAGCATTCAGATTGAGAAAAATCTTGAAACGGGGAAAAGATTATAAAACCCTCACATATTTCAGGAGTTCGGCAACAATCGGAACTCCTTCAGATTGTAGGACTATTATATCAATTGGCACACCTTATCCACCTAAAGACTCTTATCGTTGGTTAGCTGATTTATTTATGAAGCAAGGTCTTGTTGAAAAGGATGAATATGATATAGATGGTCTTACTAAACATTTGGAATATTATAATGCTAAATCTATGTTTTTTCAAGCTATATCACGGGGAAAAGACCCTCATGGTAAAGTATTAAGTAGTGTTTATTGTTATGGTCTAAATTATTATCAAGTAAAGCAATTGCTTAATTTTCCTATTGCGACACCTAAAATAAGTTTATCTAAACCTAAAAATATATCAGATTTAGCTATTTAATCTCTTTTTTTTACATCTTCATTAATGCTTTCTTTAGAATATTAATGAATCTCTCAATCCAATTACGATATACTGGGTTTTTTAAAATAAGAGATAAATCTGGGCGATTCTGCTCCACTTTCGACATTAACCAGTCAAATCTTAACCACTTTTCAAGAAGACCAGCATTTTCGGCAAGAACTTTTCTCGCTCTCATTTTAATATTCTCAGGAACAGAATTAATATATGGTCTTGGGTCTATTCCTAAGTTTCTTTCTGCATAATAAACAATGTCTTTAGCTTTAATAGGCTTAAAAATCCCTAAAATATAACTATAAATAAAATTTCTTAGAAGTTCGATTTCGTGGGGTGAATATACTTTAGATTTAGACATTTAGTAATCCTCATCCTCAGAATCGGAAGAACGCACTTGAAATCTACCCCCTTTCGTTTGTGGTGGTTGCGTTTCTGGATTATAGTAATCTGGTGGAATCTTATCAATATCTAAGTCTAAATCATCCATGCTCATAGGAACTTGACCATAATCTGGTTGTTTTGGGTGTCGGGGGTTCTCTATTCGGTTTTTTAACCCATCAGCCATAGGTTTAGCCAATACATCAGCAAAAGTGCCAATAGATTTTGAGATTAAATCACCTACTTGACTCATTCTACTCTCCTGCTCAACAGATTTTCTCATATCTTTTTGTTGTTCAAATTTGAGTTTCTGAAGCTCTAAATCATGACTCATTGCTGCGGGAGTTTGCTCACCACCAAACAGCGTCTTAAAAGTTCCCATATAATCAATCATTCTCTTAGCTTCGTTCATAGGGTCTACATTAGCGGCACGGTATTCGATTTCTTTTAATTTATCCATTACTAATTGTCGTTCAGTCACATTTTGCTGAGAAATTAACTGAAATAATTGAGCTGTTAGTTTGTCTTTTTCATTAATTCCCGTATCTTGTTTAGGTTGATTGCGTTGATTTTGCTGTTGCATCATAAGCATCATAAGCATCATTTGCATATCATTATTACCATTTCCTTTAGGTTTATCCTCATCCGACATCTCTTTCATAGTCTTTAATGCAGTAACTAATTCTACAATAGAGTTAGGTTGTGATTGATTTTGACCCATTAACATCATCATTAACAATGGATTCATACCACCACCCTTATTACCACCCATTAACATAGCAAGTTTCATTATTGAGTCTTCGGAAACATTCTCCAATTTTTCGGGGTTTGCCATAAGTAAATCGGCAACAGGATTAGTATCTTTCTCTTCCTTTTTAGCTGAAAGCGGTTTAGTTCTTGTTTTCTTACGCTCTTCTTGTTCATAAAGAAATTCGTCTAACTCATTAGAAACTGCTTTCTTCTTTTTTAATGCCACGATTTCGTCTAAGTCAGTTGCGATATATCTCCTTTTAGGAGCATCATCATCATCTTTCTTCTTACCAGTCACTTCTTTTTCCCTTTCTTTTTTATATCGTTCTTCTATTTTTTTAATTTGACCCTTAGTAGCTCTGTCAATCTGGGGTCTAAGCTTATTCTGTAATTCCTTCAAGCTCGGCATCTTCTTGAATTTTCTCCTCTCTTTCTGATTTAACTTCTTGTAGTAATTTTAATCTATGTTCGAATTTTGTCTTTAAACTATCGTGTTTCTCAATTAATTCCAACAAATCATCCGCATCATAAACAAAATCTGGAATTACCTCATCTGCGAACTCGAATAGAGTGCTTAAAGCACAATACTTCATTAAACCATATTTAGTGTCGCTGTCGATTAACTTATTTTTAAATAAATACTCCCTCAAATTATGCATAATGACACTTTCAGCATTATTTAATCGAGTCACCCATTGTTGCGTGTATTGCTTCTTTGCCATAGTTAGGGAATGAAAATTTTAATATCTTTTACGATGTATTATAATTGATATACAGAGCTATATAATAAAAGCAATATCACATTTAAAAATGTTAGGGAATACTATGTTTTGCACTTTCGAAAAAAGGTGTAAATAGTATCTACACCATTAAATATTTATAGTAGGATGTGTCTACTTATAAGTAATGAAGATATTAATAATTGCTCCATTCCACGATTTAGCAACCAGTATATCTTCTACTGCTGTTGATTTCTTAATTCTCTGGATACAAAATCGGAATATAGTATTAAATAAGCAAGGGAGAAAATTAATACAATACAAGAGTCTTCGGTTTATCGCTGCTAATAGATGGGCTATACCATTAAATCAGGGATATGATGGAATCTTTTACTTCGGGCATGGATTAAAAGACCGCTTAGGAGATTTTGCGATAGGCTTCCTTCCGATTATTGATACTAAGAACTGTAATTTATTAGCGGGGTCAGTTGTCTACACTATGGCTTGTTATTCAGGAGAAACTTTAGCTCCAACTTGTATTAATAGGGGAGTAAAAGCATATTTCGGTCAAACTACTCAATTCTATGGGTTCATGCCAACTATAAAGCAAGAATATTTAGCAGATTGGTATAGGTTAGTGAATGTAATACCTATTTCATTAATGTTAGGTAATAGTTGCAGTAGGGCACTTGAAGAATATGAAGGCTATGCTAATGAATTACGAGTTAAATATTTGGTTAAGCCACCTTCGGTTAATTCCAAGCTGTTATTTAGTAATGCGTTAAATATGAACTTATATGGAGATAAGACAGCAAAACTATATTAAAATTTAAATACCACTAAACCTATTTATAAAGTATGCCTACCGTTCAAATTAAAGAAGCAAGTATAAGGACATGGGGTTACAATCTTAAAAATTATTATTATAAGCTTAAGACCTTTGTTAGAGAAAACACCACAACCTTAGCTTTTGGGAGCATTATCGTTATTCTTGCGGTTGGTGGGGGGTATTATATTGGAAGAAAAGTCGGGGAAGCGGGAACACCTAACATTCTATACAATGAAGAGTGGAGAAAATTTTTCCGAAAGGATTGAAACTAAACATTTTTATATTCTAAAGTCTAATTTTAATGTATGTATGATGGAAATGTAATTCGATATGGAACTTTTAAAGATGTCGTGAGCGATTATCCCGATGCGACTGGTCAAAGAATTCGTGTGCCACCTAACATACAACATCTTGGATATGATATTAAGAACAAATTCATAAGAGTTAGAGAATATGCTATGAAACATGGATTTGGAGCTGAAGTTGCAGTAGGTGTAATTGCTCTCATTCTCGGATTAGGTGTTGGCGGAGTAGGTGGATATTATCTCGGACAATATATGGGTAGCGGAAAAGCAATTTTCAAAGGTCTTAAAACGGTAGGAAAATTCATTCAATAGGGCAGGGGAGTTAGTTGGACAAGTGGTCAGCAATCCTCGCACAAGTTCGTAATCTTGGAAAATGGCTTGTCAAAGATGATATTCACGATTTTGGATATTTCACTTATTATGACCGAGACGGACATGAAGACCACCCTTTACCATTACACCATTGGCAATACGGGTTAGCTCTATGGATGGCTTCAGAATATCTTACACTTTTGAATATGTTTTATCCACTTGATAAGCAAATTAAGAAAGCTCAATTAAAAAATAAAATAGAGATGATGAAAAGAGATGCCAAGCAACGAAATCCACAGCCTAATAGACAAACTACTGTTCGGAAAGGATGGCAAGTCTATTCACAAATGGATGGATGAACCCCATAAATGGATGGGTAAAAACCATCGTGAGCTTCGGCACGATATTTTTACAGTAGCTTTTCTTGGTATGACTAAAGGAAATGAAGCTTCTCAACATGCTATTTCTCATATAGTGACAGATAAGGTGTTTACTAAATCTTATAACCTTATGATGACCAGTCTCCGAAAAATCATAACTGATGCTTTTGGCGGGGCACTAAAATTTTAATAGTTTAATATGGTATTATTAAATTATGGCTGATGTAGAAAAACAAATTAAATCTGAAATGAAAGCCTTCAGAAAGAAAGCCAAATCAGAGATTTTCGGAAATCCTGACGAACCTATCAAGAAAAAAGTGCCACGATTAGGTCAATGGCAAGACTATCTTAAAGTTTGCCTTGCGAAAGTAGATGCCAATCAAGAAGGTTCTCCTTTTGCTATTGAACAACTAACTGGGAAAAAAATCAGTAAAGAAGGGGGGAGAGTTGTTGTGAATGATGTTATGAAGCAATGTGGGGAACTATGGCATGATAAATACAGAGACCGAACCAACCCACGACAAGCCTTTACTGAAGATTTAAGGAGAGAACAAAATATAGAATGTGAAGAAGGTGAATGTGTTGAGTAAAGAAAAAGAGATAATGATTGTTCAAGACGGATGTGGTCATTGCGAAGATGCTATTGAGAAATTACAACCTTTTATAAAGAATGGTCAAGTAGAAGCTGTTAATGCTTTCTCTCCAAGAGGTCAAGCATATTGCGATAAATATGATGTTGATGCGACACCGACAATTCTCTCTGGGAAGGGAGACGACTTAAAGAAATGCCTACTTTCTGAAGATGGTAAAAAAATATTCTGTGAAGATGGGTCAGAGAAGGTGTTGTAATGGTTAAGAACCAAATGTGTCAAGGCGGAGCATTACTTAATTTATTAAAACAATTTAGGACTTGGACTGAAAAGAAAGAATTTCTCGAACAAGCTATTGTAGATTGTTCTCCTAAACAAAAGAAATGCCCATCGAAATCAAACGGAGTAAAGAGACAAATGAACGGTTGGTCTTGTGCCTTGAAAAAGTGTTCTAAGGATAATAACGGTATGAAAATGCCCGATTGTATGCAGAGTTCGGTTGTCAAACAAGATTATTACGATAATAAAGAGCAATATACCCAAATGGCTAAAGAGGGATGTAATTGAGCGAAGAAGAATGGGAATACCCTAAAAAACGGAGAGTAAGAGAAGGAG